>JAAXIE010000087.1 GCA_012270525.1 Dehalococcoidia bacterium
GTCGAATGCTCCTCTTCCCGCGTCACCATGTAGGACGGGCACATGGTGCCCTCGGCCTTGCGACAAGCCCCCATGCCGTTGCACTGCTCCACAGCCCCAGCGAAATCGGTATCAGCAGAGAAGTCGAGGGACACCCTTGGGCTGGTGGCCTGGTATGACGTGCCGTACCGCAGGTTCTCTGTCAGGGATGGCGTGTCGATAATCTTTCCCGGGTTCATGATCCCCTTGGGATCGAACACCCTCTTGACCTGGCGGAAGGCTTGGTAAATCTGGGGGCCGAACATCTTTTCCGTGAACACCCCCCGCACGATGCCGTCTCCGTGCTCTCCGCTGAGGCACCCCCCGAACTCCAGAACGAGGTCGCTGACAGCCTCGGCGATGGAGACCATACGGTCGATGCCCTGCTGGTCCTTCAGGCTGACCAGTGGTCGGATGTGCAGGCAGCCCACGCTTGCATGCCCGTAGTAGCCCGCCTCCGTGTTGTGGTCTCGCACCACCTCCTGGAAGCGACGCACGTACTCCCCCAGCCGGTCCGGGTCCACCGCTGTGTCCTCCACGTATGGCAGGGGCTTGGCATCCCCGTGGACGCTCATAAGCAGCCCCAGCCCAGCCCGCCGGATGGCCCATACGTTCGCCTGCTGTGCGGCGTCGGTCATGTTCACCGACGCATAGGCCAACCGCGCATGACCCATCCGCGCCTTCAGGTCTTCCAGCTTGGACCGCAACTCCTCCTCGGTCTCTCCGTAGAACTCCACCAGCAGCAGCGAATCGGGCTCGCCTTCCAAAAAGGTCATGTTGCGAGCGTACCCTAGGGACTCGCGACACCGGTCCAGCATCATGCGGTCCACCAACTCGACGGCCGACGGGTGATGCTCCAGTATCGGGATCGTCGCCTCGCACGCACGTACCAGATCGTTGAAATGGATCACCGCCAGCCCGCGCATCCGCGGTCGTGCCACCAGGTTGATCTTGGCCTCGGTCACAGTGCAGAGAGTCCCCTCGGACCCCACCACCATGCGGGCCATGTTCAGTCGCTTCTTCTCTCCCTGGCCCGCCGCCGGATCCATGAAATCTTCTAGGTTGTAGCCACTCACCCGGCGAATCACCTTGGGGTAACGGGCCTCGATCTCGTCCCGGTTCGCCTTGGCGATGTCGATCACACCACGGTAGACCTGCGCTTCCAAGCCGTCGCCGGAGAGCTTGCCCTCGATCCGGTCGGTCTCTATCGGGCCAAAATGCGCCCGGCTCCCATCCGACAGGACGGTCTGCACCTCCACCACGTGGTCGATGGTCTTCCCGTAAATCACCGAGTGAGAACCACAGGTATTGTTCCCGATGCCCCCGCCTACGCAAGCCCGGTTGGATGTCGTGGGGTCGGGTGCGTAGTGGTATCCGTAGGGAAAGAGCTGGCGATTGAGGTGGTCGAGCACGATCCCCGGTTGTACTCGTGCCCATCCTTCCTCAGCGTTTACCTCCAGCAGTTGGTCCATGTGCTTGCTGAAGTCCAGCACCAGGCCCGTATTGACCCCCTGCCCAGCCAAACTGGTGCCTCCGCACCGCGGTAGAATCGGCACCCCGTGCCTCGCCGCCACCTCCACCGCAGCCTGCACATCATCTGCATCCCGCGGGATAACCACTCCGATGGGTTTCATCTGGTAGATGCTCGCGTCTGTGCTGTACAGGACCCGCGAGAAATCGTCGAACCTCACGTCGCCGGAGATGCGCCGTTCCAGTTCCTGCTGCAACTCGGCTGCATCCCCTTGCCGAGACACGGTAGCCATAGCCATGGGACCCTCCGGGTACGGGTGGCTTGCGCCAGAATGTAGCCTAAACCGGAAGGCGTATCAACACACCATCAGGCTATGGCTGGGGGCCTCGGCAGACAGGCCCGCCGAGCAAAGGCCCGTCCCTTGGGCCGCTACGTCATCACGGTGCCGCCACCCCAATCGTTGACCCCAAGCTGGGCTGGTGCTAGCGTGCTGCCACCCTGCATCCGAACGGAAGCAAGAGATGGGGCCTACCCGTATCGTCGTTCTCGGCGGCATCAACATGGACCTGGTAACCACCGTCGAACGGTTTCCCGTCCCCGGTGAAACGGTGGTAGGACGAACCTTCACCACTTACACCGGTGGCAAAGGCGCCAACCAAGCCGTGGCGGCAGCCCGCCTGGGCGCGAACGTGAACATGGTGGGGCGTGTGGGCGACGACGACTTTGGCCTCCAGTTGAAGAGCGGGCTGTCGCGGGAGGCTATCGACGTCTCTGGTGTGGCGGTCGAACCCCGAACGTCTTCGGGCATCGCTCTGATACAGATCGATTCCTCGGCACAGAACCAGATCGTACAGATATGGGGCGCGAACCAGACTTGCTGCTCCGAGGAAGTGAGGTGTATCGAGTCCGCGATCGTCGGGGCATCCGCACTGATGTTGCAGTTGGAAGTCCCGGTGGAAATCTCATTGCGGGCAGCCGAGGTTGCTCGCGCTCACGCATGCCTCGTCGTCCTCGACCCCGCCCCTGCCCCCGCATCAGACCTGTCCCCGGAACTCTATACCCTCTGCGATTGCATCACTCCCAACGAGACGGAAGCTCAAGCACTCGTGGGCTTCCCCATCTCCGACACCGGCTCCGCCCATCGCGCCGCCACAGAGTTGGTCCGCCGCGGTGCCAGGTCGGCCGTCATCAAGATGGGCCACCGCGGTGCCTGTTTCGTCTCGGCAACCAGAACAGGGCACGTTGCACCCTTCCCCGTCGACCCCGTGGATACCGTAGCCGCTGGTGACGCCTTCAACGCGGCCTTGGCGGTGACTCTTGCCGAAGGAAAGTCCCTGGCGGAAGCAGTCCGGTGGGGCTCGGCCGCCGGAGCGTTGGCGGTCACCCACATCGGGGCCCAGGATGCAATGCCTCGGCGCCAAGAGGTGGAAACCCTGCTGGCCCAGTCCTCGTGATGAGTCACTAACCGCCCAGTCGACCCGCCGTGCTATCCTGACCATGCAATGACCACCCATGGCGACCGGTACTGCACCAGCTGTGGCTCGACTCTCGAAACGAGGCAGATCGAGAGCAAGACCCGCCCCGTCTGTACCAACTGCGGCCGGGTCATGTACTACGATCCCAAGGTGTCCACCGTTTGCATCGTGGCCCGGAACGGTGAAGTGCTCTTCATATGCCGTGGCAATGAACCGGGATACGGCCTGTGGAGCCTGCCGGGTGGCTACGTAGACCGCGGTGAGGTGGTCGAGGAAGCGGCCGCCCGCGAGGTACTGGAGGAGACCGGCTTGCAGGTAGAAGTCGGCACCCTCTTGGGAGTGTTCTCCGAGCCTGGCCGTCCCGTGATACTGGTCGTCTACGAGGCAGAAGAGCGCGGGGGAATTCTCGCAGCCGGCTCCGAGGCACTGGACTTGGGCTTCTTCTCGCCCGATGCCCTCCCGCCCATCGCCTTCCCCCGCGACGCCCATCTCCTCGACCTGTGGGCACAGAACAAGTCCCAATAGTCCTGGGGGACCCACCCTCGTGGGAAAGGACGCATCCGGCTCGGCAAAAGGTTCTCCAAGGCCAGACTCCGCTTGACACCATATCTACGCCACAACATAATCGGCCGGACACAAACATCCCCCGCACCCAGCCTTCGGAGGCGACCGTGACCCAGGTGGGTTTCATAGGTCTCGGAATAATGGGCAAACCCATGGCCCGCAACCTCATCAATGCGGGGCATTCCTTGGTCGTCCACGACCACAAAATGCCCCCGATGCAGGAGTTGGCCGCCGAGGGCGCAGCCATAGCCCAGTCCTGTCGTCAAGCCTCAGAGGGCTGCGACGTCATCATCACCATGCTGCCCGACTCGGCCAACTCCGAAGAAGCCATCATGGGGCCCAAGGGAGTCCTCGAAGGCGCCCCCGCTGGCTCTACCATCATCGACATGAGCTCCATCAATCCCTTGGTCAGCCAGAAGATAGCCAGCGAGGCCGCCAAGCATGATGTGGAGATGCTCGACGCCCCCGTTAGTGGCGGCGAACCCGGTGCCATCGCCGGAACCCTCGCCATCATGGTCGGCGGCAATGAAGAGGTCTTCCAGAAGCACGAGGAGTTGCTGCATGTTATGGGGCGTAGCGTCGTCCGCGTCGGCGAGGTTGGCGCCGGTAACGTGGTCAAACTCGCCAACCAGATGATCGTCGCAGCCAACATCGAGGTCATCGGCGAGGCCCTTACCCTCTCCCAGAAGGCAGGCATCGACCCGCAGGTGGTGTTCCAAGCCATACGGGGAGGCCTCGCCGGAAGCAACGCCCTTGAAGCCAAGGGCCCCATGATGATGGAGCGCAATTTCCGCCCCGGCTTCCGTATCAGGCTGCACCAGAAAGACCTCAACAACGCCATGGCCACGGCCAGAGACCTCGGGGTTCCCGTTCCGGTGACCAGCCTGCTGCAGCAAATATTGGGTGCCTTGGTGAACGACGGCAAGGGCGACCTCGACCACGCTGCTATCGCGCAATTCATCGAGGGCATGGCCCACACAGAGATTAGGACCCAAGCCTAGCCCCATGAACCTGCACGAATACCAGGCCAAGGCCCTGATGGCCCAGTACGGAGTGCCCATCCCACGGGCCGAGGTCACCGACAGCCCCTCCGAAGCCGGACGTATCACGGAAGACCTCGGTGGCCGGTCAATTGTGAAAGCCCAGATTCACGCTGGCTCCCGTGGCAGGGCTGGCGGCATCATTCCCGTCGATTCCCCCTGGAGAGCCGAGGAAGCGGCTACCTTTCTGCTGGGCAGGCAGTTGGTCACAGCCCAGACCGGCCCCGGAGGGGCCCCCGTGCATCGTGTGCTGGTGGAGCAGCCCGTGCGGGCCGCCAAGGAGCTGTATCTCGCCATCACCGTCGACCGCACTTACCGTGGGCCCGTGGTCATCGCATGTGCATCCGGTGGCATGAACATCGAGGAAGTAGCCAGCGCCTCCCCCGAAAAAATACTCCGCCAAGCCATAGACCCGCTGGTCGGGTTCCAAGGCTTCCAAGGGCGCCGCCTTGCCGACGGCATGGGCCTCGACCGCTCCCACGTCCGACAGGCAAGCGAGATCATGGCCGGGCTGGCCCGCTTTTTCGTCGACATGGATTGTTCGCTGGTGGAAATCAACCCGCTGGTTGTTACCGCTGATGGCGACCTGTTGGCTCTCGACGCCAAGGTCAACCTCGACGACGACGCCGTCTTCCGCCACCCCGAGGCCCAGGAGTTGCGCGACCCAACTCAGGAAGACCCTCTCGAACGCCAAGCCATCGACGCCGGCATTGCCTACGTCAAGCTGGATGGCGATGTTGGCTGCTTGGTGAACGGGGCAGGCCTTGCCATGGCCACCATGGACGCCATCAAGGGAGCAGGCATGAGTCCCGCCAACTTCCTCGACGTCGGCGGTGGTGCCAGCGTGGAGAAAGTGGCCGAGGCCTGCCGCCTCATGCTTTCGGACCCCGACGTCACCCGCGTGCTTCTGAACGTGTTCGGTGGTATATTGCGCTGCGACATAGCCGCCGCTGGCGTGATACAGGCCTTCCGCGAGACCAATTCCCAACTCCCCCTCTACGTCAGGATGCTTGGAACCAACGTGGACGAAGGGGCCGCCCTCCTGCGAGACTCCCAACTGGACGTTACCTTCTCCCAATCCCTGTCCGAAGTGGCGGCGGCATTGGCCATGACGAAGTGACATCGGGAACGGGTAGCACGTGAGCATTCTGGTTGGAGAAAACACCCGTCTGGTCGTCCAGGGTATCACCGGTCAGGAAGGCAGCTTCCACGCCCGCGCCTGCAAGGCCTATGGCACCAACCTCGTCGCCGGGGTTACCCCCGGTCGCGGTGGACAGCTCTTCGACGAGACCGTCCCCGTGTTCGACTCCATGGACGAAGCCGTTTCCCGGACCGGGGCCAACACCTCCCTGATCTTTGTCCCGCCACCCTTCGCAGCCGAGGCCATGATTGAAGCCGTGCTCTCCGGCGTGAACCTCGTGATCTGCATCACAGAAGGCGTCCCCGTGATGGACACGGTGCGCGTCGTGCGCTTCATCGAGCACCGCCCCGTCACCCTCATCGGCCCGAACTGCCCAGGCCTCATCACGCCCGGTGCCCGCTGCAAAGTGGGCATCATGCCAGGAGCCATCCACATGCCGGGCCGCATGGGGCTGGTCTCTCGCAGTGGCACCCTGACCTACGAGGCGGTGGGCCAGCTTACCGCCCTGGGCATCGGCCAGACCACCTGTGTGGGCGTCGGTGGCGACCCCTTGGTTGGCACGGGCTTCGTTGATGTGCTGCGCCGCTTCCAGGACGACCCTGAAACCGAGATGGTCACCCTCATAGGCGAGATTGGCGGTACCATGGAACAGGAAGCAGCCGAGTTCATCCGCGATGAGATGACCAAGCCCGTGGCAGCCCTCATCGCTGGAGCGACTGCTCCCCAAGGCAAGCGCATGGGCCATGCTGGCGCAGTCATCACCGGCCAAGCCGCCACTGCATCCGCCAAGACAGACGCCTTGCGCCAAGCAGGTGCTCGCATCATCCCGTCCCCCGCCGAAATCGGCTCTACCGCCAAGTCCATGCTGGACTCCCTCACCCGCTAGCACCTCCTCCCATGACCTCCCTCACAACCCCTCAACCCCAGCTAACCCTCATTGGTGGGCGCAGCCATGGCTGACGCAACTCTGTTGACAGCCCCCGTACCATCGTTTACAAAGGTCGAAGGTGGAGTTCTCACAACCCCCCACTCCGATAGGAGGCGATGCCATGGCCAGCACGATGACCCCCTTCAACCTGAAGGCTTGGATCGATGAGCACCGTGATCTCCTGAAGCCTCCCGTAGGGGCCGAGATGGTGTGGCAAGACTCCGAGTTCATCATCATGGTCATCGGAGGCCCCAACGCCAGGCGCGACTTCCATGTCGACCCCGGCGACGAGTTCTTCTACCAGCTTGAAGGCGACATCGCCTTGGAGTATATCGATGCTGACGGCCAACGCCAGAAGGCCGAAATACACCAGGGCGATGTGTTCCTCCTCCCAGCCAATGTACCCCACTCACCCCAGCGGGGTGCCAACACTGTTGGCTTGGTGGTAGAGCGCGTGCGCGGTCCGGAAGAACCCGAGAAGTTCGCCTGGTACTGCGAGCAGTGCAACGCCCGCATATACGAGTTGAACCGTGGCCAGGACGAACTCCTGGTAGACCTGCGCAAGGCTAACGAGCGCTACAACGTCGATCCCGAAATGCGGACCTGCAAGGCCTGTGGATACGTGCAGCCCGTGGCCACCGGCCCGAGGTTGTAGGCTGGTCCCCCAACCTGCAACCCAGGCTCAGCAATACACTCCGCTCTATTGATGAACTCACCACGGGACCAGGCTCACGATGCACAAGAGGAGACATCGGGTGGAGGAGGTGGGCTGTAATGGAAGTCGCAACGGCCCACAGGGGCCATGTGGCCGAACTGTACGACCGTGTGCTCGGCCAACGCCAGTTGGTTCTTGCCAGTAACCGCGGCCCGGTCGAATACCAGTATTCCGCCGACGGCCGCCAGGAAGTGCGCCGCGGTAGCGGTGGTGTGGTCACCGCCCTCAACTCCCTGACCCAGGTCGCGGACTTCACTTGGGTGGCGGGTGCCATGAGTGAGGGCGACCGCCGCGCTTGGGAAGCCTCTGGCGGACAACCCCTCCGGTCGCCCCTCCCCGGTCACCGTGTAAACGTCCGGTTCGTCACCACCCCCCGCCGCATCTATCACAAGTACTACAACGTATTCTGCAACCCCCTGCTCTGGTTCCTGCAACACTACATGTGGAACTCGCCCTACAACCCCAACATCGACGCCACGGTGTACGACGCCTGGGACGACGGGTACGTGCCCGTCAACCAGGCCTTCGCTCAAGCAGTGGTCGATCAGGTCGGTACCACTGCCAACCAGTCCGTTGTCATGCTCCACGACTACCACCTATACCTCGCTCCTGCCATGGTCCGCGAGAAAGCCCCCGGTGCCATCATCCAGCACTTCGTGCACATCCCATGGCCTGCAACCAGATACTGGGAGCTCCTGCCCGCTTACATGCTGGAGGGCATCTGCTACGGGCTCTTCGGAGCCGACATCGTCGGCTTCCAGACCCCCAGCGACGTGCGAAACTTCCTCGACACCTGCGAGTCCGTGCTGCCCGATGTCCAAGTGGACCACATGGCCCAATCGGTGCGGTGTCGTGGACACACCACTTACGTACGCTGCTACCCCATCTCCATTAACGTTGATGAGATAAGGCGCATCGCTTCCGGCTCGCGTGCCTTGGAGTACGAGAGGCATTTGCAGACTGAATGCGGCGAACTGACCATCATGCGCGTCGACCGCGCCGAACCCAGCAAGAACGTCGTCCGCGGCTTCAAGGCCTTCGATCTGCTCCTCACCCGCCATCCCGAACTCAAGGGCAAAGTGGTCTTCCTTGCCTTTCTCGTCCCCTCCCGCACCCACATACGCCAGTACCAACGCTACATGGAAGAGATACGGCAGGTCGTCGACCAGATCAACTCCACCCATGGCACCGCCGACTGGACCCCCATACGCACCTACCTGGAGAACAACTACACCCAAGCCATCGCTGGCATGAAGCTGTACGATGTCCTGCTGGTAAACTCGGTTATCGACGGGATGAATCTCGTTGCCAAGGAAGGGCCGGTGGTGAATGCCCGCGATGGCGTCCTCGTGCTCTCAGTGGGGGCGGGTGCCCACAGGCAACTTTCCGCTGGAGCCCTTTCCGTGTCCCCTGCCGATATCGAGGGCACCATGCAGGCCATGCACCAAGCCCTTACCATGGCACCCGAGGAACGGACACGCCGGGCCGACGTCCTGCGCACTATCGTCGAGCGACAGGACAACCTGCACTGGCTCGGGACCCAACTGCAGGATATCGAGACCCTACTACTGCAAGGGAGCGGATGAAATGACCACTGTCCAGGAAAGCCCCAGTTTCCAGCAACGCCTCGACAACCTCAGGAACGAGTCCCAAGGTTTCCACAACTACCTGAACGCCCTGCCTCCCGAAGCATGGAACGCTCAGAGCGCCTGCGACCTGTGGGAAGTCGGTCACGTCGTCGCCCACTTGGTGGGCGTGGCCGAGTTCTACGCCACCACCGTGGAGAGAGGCGTCGAAGGTAACGTGGAGACTCTGCCCGGTAGGGCCCCCGCAGGTTCCCAGACCGGCGCAACCTCCCACGAGGGTATCCACCAGCGGGCACTGGCGGCCCGCGAGCAATTGGGCGACCAGGTCGTGGCTTCCCTCGCCCAGCAGAGCGACCGTCTGATCAACGTGCTGGCCAATCTCAAACCCGAAGACCACTCCAAGCCCTGCTACCATCCCGGAGGCTACGTGCCAGCCGGCAACTTCGTGGATATGCGGTTCAAGGAGTTGGGCCTGCACGATTGGGACATTCGCTCTAGGCTGGAGTCCAACTACCACATGCTGCCCGCCAGTTTCCCCTCGATGATCATCCTCATCATGAACTCCTTCGCTTCCGGTTCAATCCCCTACGCCTTCTGGCCGGGTCCCAGCCTCGACAACCCCGTCCGCTACCGGTTCAACGTGAGCGACCCCGAAGACCTCCAAGCCGACATTGTGGTCGAAGGGGACAGGGTGCGCCTGGAAGCTGCGGCCGCAGGGTCAGCCGACGTCACCTGCCGGTGCGATACCGAGACCTTCCTGCTGCTGGCCTACGGCCGCCTCTCCTCCCGCGACGCCATCGACAGCGGCCGCCTCGTCGCCGAAGGCGACCCGGCACGTATCGCCCAATTCAGCGAGTGGTTCAAAGGGATCTAGGCCCGCCGGTCGCGCTGCACTGGCCATTTGGGCTGTGGCGGGCCTTGTCCCCGCCATAGCCAGAGCACTGGTCAGCCGTGAGAACCAAGGGAACCACGGGCCGGTAAGCGGATAGACCGGGATGGTTGCCAGCACCATCCACGAAAGAAGCCTGGCACCGCAAACCAGCCTCCAACTCCTGCCCAGAAGTCCCGAACGAAGCTTAAGTGGCCTCGTTCCCGGCACAGGCAAGCCCGTCCCGGCACTATCCCCTGGGTCCCGTCACCCTCCGCGTTCCCAAGCCCACCAGATGAGGAATCGCTCCATCTCGGCAACGCTGGCCAGTGTGTAGTCGCATAGTTCCAGCAGACCAGCCGGACAGTCCTCTCCCAGCACGGCCACGTTGGTGCACCGGAAGTCGGTGGACTCCGCCAGCATTCGCGCTTCCCTGAATGCATCGATGTCCGTCACGTCGTCGCCAGCGATGAGCGCCCACTCAAGGTTGCGGCTCTTCACCAATGAACGCACCGCCGTCCCCTTGTTCAACTCCACCGGAGG
>JAAXIE010000228.1 GCA_012270525.1 Dehalococcoidia bacterium
CGTTGCGGCCCTTGGGGCCGAGGGTAGGCCTGACAGAGTCAGCCAAGGCGTCCATCCCAGCCTTGAGGGCTTTTCGCGCCTCGTCAGAGTAAACAAGCTGCTTCCCAGGCATTGCTATTTTCTCCTTGTCGTTCTCGGTTTCTTGAGTCCTAGTCCGAAATCTTGGCCAGAATGTCGCTCTCGCGAAGGATCAGGTACTCCTCTTCCTCGTCCTTGTACTCGGTGCCAGCGAACTTGGAGTAGATGACCCGGTCACCCTTCTTGAGTTCCATGGCGATGCGGCTGCCATCGTCGGCCACACGCCCGGGGCCTACCTCAACCACTTCTCCCTCTTGGGGTTTCTCTTTGGCTGTGTCAGGCAGGATTATTCCCCCCTTGCTGACTTCATCTCTCTCCAGGGGTTTGAGCACCACTCTCTCCCCTAGTGGGGCGAATTTCACCACCTCGGCCTCCTTTCCAGGCTGCTTACTTGGGTGTTGTCGGCACTCACCAGAGCGAGTGCCAAACTCCCATTCATCCTAAGACCGACCCCTTTCCTTGTCAAGATATGCCCCTAGCTATACCATGGGCCAGCCATGGCGACCGTCACCTTCCAGGCCCGGTCTCTCAGCTATGAAGCTGCGCCTCCGCTGGCATGGGTCACCTTGGGGCAACCCGGCACCGACAACCTGGTCGACCTGCGCATGGCCCAGGAGCTGTGGGAAGTGGCGGACCTGTTGCCACAGCAGCCGGAAGTCCGTGCCCTGGTGGTCACCGGGTCGGGTGCCGTGTTCTCGCGCGGTCGCGAAGATGTCCCTCAAGATGTGCGCCAGTCAGGTGGCCCTGCGGTGATGACCTGGATGTCGCAGCGCAGGGCGGCCTCCGCCCTGGCATCGCTCTCCATCCCGGTGGTCGCCGCCATCAACGGCGATGCCATGGACCACGGCTTCGAGATTGCCCTCGCTTGCGACCTGCGCATCGCCAGCAGGGACGCCCTCCTCGGCGTGACCGACCTCCGGAGAGGTCTGCTGCCTCGGGACGGGGCAACCCAGAGGCTACCCCGTCTCGTCGGACGCAGTCGCGCTCTCGATATGCTGCTCACCGCACGACTGGTTTCAGGCGAGGAAGCCTTGGCGATGGGGCTGGTCAACGCCGTCGTCGACCCTGATGACTTGATCGCGTCGGCCCAACGGTTCGCGAAGGACATGGCGTCGGGTGCTCCCATAGCCAGCAGGTATGCCAAGGAAGCAGTCCTGGCGGCCATGGACCTCCCCTTGGAACAAGGTCTACGCTTGGAAGCCGACCTCAACTTCCTGTTGCACAGCACCGGAGACCGCGAGGAAGGCATACGTTCCTTCCTGCAGAAGACTTCCCCCCGCTACCAAGGGGACTAGGCGCAGGAGCCGAAGGTCACTGTCGTTGGAAACGGTCGTCGAATACGAGAAGCACGGGGCTGTTGTCCACATCTGGCTGGACCGGCCCGACGTGCTGAACGCCTACAACATGGCGATGCGCGACCAGCTCTACGACGCACTCGGAGCGGTCGCAGGGGACGACGAAGTGGCCGTGGTGCTGCTACGGGGACGGGGACGCTCCTTTTGCGCTGGGGCTGATCTCACCGAGTTCGGGACCGCCCCGTCCCAAGCAATCGCCCGCGAGGTCCGCTGGCAGCGTGACGTGTGGAAGCGTCTGCTGGAGTTGCCCGTGCCCGTGATAGGTGCCATCCACGGCCATTGCATCGGATCCGGCGTGGAGATCGCCCTGCTCTGCGACCTCCGGCTTGCCACGGCAGACGCCACCTTCGCCATGCCGGAAGTCCAGTTGGGCATGATTCCCGCAGCCGGTGGCACCCAGACCCTGCCCCGCAGCTTGGGCATGTCCCCCTCCCTGGACCTGCTCCTCACAGGAAGACGCATGGACGCCGAAGAGGCCCACCGCACCGGATTGGTGCATCGGGTGCTCCCCACCCAGCAGGCCCTGGACCTGGAAGCGGAGCGGTTGGCGGAGGACCTGGTTCCCGTGAGCCGGTGCGCCGCTGGCATCAAGCGGGCGGTGCGCGAAGGGGCCGACCTGCCTCTGGCAGCAGCCTTGGAAGCAGAACTGCGTCTGAGCGCTCGGACCTGTGTCGGGGGTCCTGTTTGAACACCACCGAAGCCCTGACCATCGCCTGCGCCATCGTGCCCGACCGTGATGCCGTGGTATTCCACGACCAGCGAATCTCCTTCCAGGCGTTGCAGGACAACGCGCTGAGGCTGTCCAACGTCCTGGCGGACTTGGGCGTCGGACCCGGCGACCGGGTGGCGACCATGGACGTCAACCACCCTGAACTGCTTGAAGTCTATTTCGCAGCAGCCACCCTCGATGCGGTCTACGTGCCTCTAAGCTTCCGCGCCAAGGAAGACGAACTGGCCTACATGCTGGAGAGTTCGTCCCCGAAGGCCCTGTTCGTTGGCGAGTTCTATCGTGAGACTGCTTCCGTGGCCTTGGCCAAGTCCGCTCCGCAGTGCCGATTGATAGCCTTCGGGGACGACTTCAGGGCACTGATGCGCCCGGCCTCTCCTGAGCAGATGCGGTTCCCCGAAGCCGCCGATCCCGATACCACGGTTCTGATGTATACCGCAGGCACTACCGGCGTGCCCAAGGGTGTGATGCTGAGCCACGACAGCCTCACCACCTACCTGCTGGCCAACGTGGAACCTCCCGATCCCGACCTGCACGAGAGCAACCTGCTGCCCATGCCCCTGTACCACATCGGCGGGTTCCAGACCGCCTTGGCGGCCGTGTACGGCGGTCGCACCCTGGTGCTGATGCAGCAGTTCGATGGCCAACAGTGGCTGGAGTTGGCCCAACGCGAGAGGCCCACCCGCTCCATTCTGGTGCCCACCATGCTGAAGCAGCTTCTCGAACACCCCGCCTTTTCCCGGCATGACCTCTCCAGCCTGAAGGTGATCACATACGGTGCCGCACCCATGCCACGGGAGGTCATTCGACGCGCCATCGAAGCCCTTCCGGGGGTGCAGTTCATCAATGCCTTCGGACAGACCGAGTCGGCTGCCACCATCGCCATGCTGGGACCCGAAGACCACCGCCTCGATGGCACCCCGGACCAGGTGGAACGGAAGCTGCAGCGGCTCGCTTCCATCGGCCGCCCGCTGGAGGACGTGGATGTGCGGCTGGTGGATGAAGACGGCAGCCAGGTCCCTCAAGGGGAGGTCGGCGAGATCGTGGCCCGCGGCCCCCGCATCATGTCCGGCTACTGGAACCAGCAGGACGAGACTGCCGGTACCATCAAGGATGGCTGGTTGCACACCGGCGACCTGGCGTGGCAGGACGAGGACGGCTACATCTTCCTCGCAGGAAGGGCCAAGGACTTCATCAAGCGCGGGGGCGAGATGGTCTCGCCGGAAGAGGTGGAGCGTGTCCTGACCTCCCACCCCGCCGTGGATGAGGCAGCCATCATCGGCGTTCCCGACGATTACTGGGGCGAGCGGGTCAGGGCCGTGGTCGTCCCCACCGCTTTGCCCGTCGACGAGTCGGAACTCATCGAGTATTGCCGTCAACGCTTGTCCAGCTTCAAGAGACCCGATTCGGTGGTCTTCGTGGACGAGTTGCCCCGCAATCCCTTGGGTAAAATACTGAAGACCGAACTGCGCCAGCAGTTCAGCCACCCCATCGGCCCATGTTAAGAGACCCGTCACCTTCTCATCTCACCAGGACGGCATCGCCATGACCGCCACCGACGCAAACGACCCCCAGGACACCCAACGCAAGATGGGCGCCCTCACTGAGAGCCTTCAACAGATGGGGTCCATCATAGTGGCCTATTCCGGCGGTGTGGACAGTGCCTTTCTTGCAGCCGCCGCCAACCAGGTGTTGGGAGAGCGCGCCTTGGCCGTTACCGCCGACTCGCCCAGCTTGGCCCCCTCGGAGTTGAGGGACGCCGTCGCCCTCGCGGAACGGGTCGGGCTTCACCACCGCGTCATCAGGACCCAGGAAGTGGAGCGGGAGGACTACCAGGCCAACACGCCCTACCGCTGCTTCTTCTGCAAGGACGAGTTGTACACCCACCTGACGGCCTTTGCCTCGGCCGAAGGCTATGCATGGGTGGCCAACGGCACAAACGTCGATGACCTAGGCGATTTCCGTCCCGGCCAGAACGCCGCCAAGGAGTACGGCGTGATCAGCCCCCTTGTCGATGCCGGGCTAACCAAGGCCGAGATACGGCAGTTGTCCCGCGATATGGGACTCCCTACGTGGGACAAGCCAGCCCAAGCCTGCCTCTCGTCGCGCATCCCCTACGGCAGCAGGGTCACCGTCGAGGCCTTGACCCGTATCGCCAAGGCAGAGGAGCACCTGCGGAGCCTGGGGTTCCGGCAACTCCGAGTCAGGCACCACGATACCGTGGCCCGCATCGAAATAGCCCCGGAAGACTTCGCTCCCTTGCTGACCGAGGACGTCCGGCAGAATGTCGCCAAGTACTTCCGCTCCATAGGCTACGCCTATGTCACGCTGGACCTGGACGGCTTTCGCTCCGGCAGCATGAACGAGGTGCTGGGCAAGAACCAGCGGACGGGCGAAGTCCAGCCCAGTGCGTAAGGCCCAAGCGAAGAGGCCTCCTGCCTCTAACGGGTGCCCCTCACCACCGTGTTGGTCGGGGCCCCTGCCAGGAAAGCCTCTATGTTGTCCAGGGCCATGGCCAGCCCTGCCAGGCTGGTCTCCGGGCTCATGGCCCCCACGTGAGGCGACAGCACCACGTTGTCCAGGTGGCACAACGGGCTTTCCTGCGGCAGAGGCTCGGTGGTGAATACGTCGAGACCCGCCCCGCCCAGTCTTCCTTCCTGGAGGGCCTGCACCATCGCTGGCTCGTCTATGACCGCGCCGCGGCCTGTGTTCACGATGATGGCCGTAGGCTTCATCATCGCCAGTTCGGGCGCCCCCAGCAAGTGATGACTCTCTTCCGTGATGGGCAGGTGGACCGAGACCACGTCGGACGCTTTCAGCAGGTCGGGCAACGGAACGAGCTCGACCCCTAGAGACGCGGCCCGCTCCGCCGACGGGTGAAGAGTCCAAGCCACTGCATCCATGCCGAGGGCCCGTCCCAGCCCGATCATCCGCTGCCCGATGGGGCCGACGCCAATCACCCCCAGAGTCTTGCCGTGCAGTTGGGCGATGCGCGCATCCTGCCAGCCGCCTCCACGGATCCTCCGGTCTCCCGCTGCCAGTTGATGGCTGACCGCCAGTGCCATTGCCATGGCGTGCTCCGCCACTCCAATGGCAGCATATCCCGGCGTGTTGCACACCGTGATTCCCAGGCTGCGACAGGCTTCCAAATCTACGTTGTCGGTCCCCACGGCCCATATGGAAATGAGGCGCAGCCTGGGACACTGCTCCAGCGTTGTCCGTGGGAAGTAGACCGAGGCCCGCAGGTTGATCACCACGTCAGCATTGCCGACCCACTGCACCAGTTGGTCCTCGTCAGCCGGGCGTTCCACGTGCCAGTCCACATTGTCAGCCAGGCCGTAGACCCGCGGCTCCAGATGGGTGCCATGAAGCACCGGAGGGTGGTCATCGGGTATCACCAGCAGGTCAGCCTTGGGCGGCATAGTGAAGCTAGGCCCCCTCTACGATCATCAGGCTGCTGACCGTGGACCGGATGCGGAGGGCCTTTGCCTCCTCGTATATCCGCGAGTCGTACCACGCCCTTGCCTGTTCCACGCTGTCGAACTCGATGATCACCACCCTGCCCGGGTCCCAGTCACCTTCCATCTTCTCCATGGCCCCGCCACGCACCACGTAGCGACCACCGAAAGCATCCACGGTGGCCCCGGCTTGCCCTGGGTAGTCGGCGAAGGCTTCAGGATCGGTGACGGTCATCTGGGCGATTACATAACCAGCCATGGCGAGATCCTCTCAGTTCCATTCTCTGTGGTATTGCCCGGTGGACCAGTCGGTGCTCACGCGGTCGGCTCTTCCACGCTTTCCGCCAGAAGCTCCACGATGTCCCTGGCCTGTTTCTGGCCCGATAGGCCACGTGCCTCGATGCCCTCGGTGAGCATCTGCAGGCAGAAGGGGCAGGATACACCCACCGTGGGTGCCTCGGTCTGCACGAAATGGTCGGTGCGCGTATGATTGATCCGGGTGCCCGCGTTTTCCTCCACCCACATGTGACCCGCACCCGCGCCACAGCAGAAACCCCTCTGCCGGTTCCGTTCCATCTCCACCACGTTCAGCCCCATGGCCCTGGCTACCCGTCTCGGCTCGTCGTAGACCCCGTTGTGGCGTCCCAAAAAGCAGGAATCGTGGTAGGCCACGGTATCAGGCTGCCCTTGCTGCAAGCTGACGAGCTTCAGCTTGCCCTCGTTCATGAGACGGTCGAAGAACTGGCTGTAGTGCATCACCTCGAAGTGGCCACCGAACTGGGGGTACTCGTTCTTCAGCGTGTTGAAGCAGTGCGGGCACGCGGTGACAATGGCCTTGACCCCGTACCCGTTCAGGGTCTCGATGTTCTGCTGTGCCAGCATCTGGAACAGGTACTCGTTGCCCATGCGACGCGCTGGGTCGCCGGTGCAGGTCTCCTCGTCACCCAGGATGGCGAAGTCAACTCTGGCCGCCTTGAGCACCTTGACCATGGAGCGGGCGATGGCTTGGCTGCGTTGCTCCAGGGCCGGTGTGCAGCCCACCCAGAGCAGCACTTCCGCTTCCGGATGCTCGGCCATGGTGGGGACGTCCAGCCCGTCGGCCCAGTCGGTGCGCGAATACTGGGTGCCCCTCCACGGATGGCCCCGCTGTTCCAGGCTCAGCAGGGCGTTCATCGCCGTTTCCGGCATCCTCGATTCTTCCATCACGAGGTAGCGGCGCATGTCCATGATGGTAGGCACGTGCTCCACCACCACGGGGCATTCCTCCATGCAGGCCCCGCAGGA
>JAAXIE010000313.1 GCA_012270525.1 Dehalococcoidia bacterium
GGAAAGCATGCGTCTGCCAACGTGCAAACGGCAGTCGGCCGAGGGTACCCCGAAGCTATCCCATCGTGGTACATTTCGATTGCCGTAGGGCGCATCCTGGCTACCCAAGCCACACTGGTCACCAATATCCGACCATGATCAGGAGGTAAGAATGGCAACTTACTTGGGGGTCGATCACATAGCATTGGAGACCAACGACATGGAAGCCACGGTCCGTTTCTACCACGATGTGCTGGGCATGAAGCTCGTCCGCACTCTGCGCACCGGCGGAGATAACGACCGGCGCCATTATTTCTTCGACGCGGGGCACGGCAACTACTTTGCCTTCTTCGACGGGGCGACTCTGCCCGCCTCCTCGCCCCAGTTGCTCAACCACCTCTCGGTGAACGTCGACACCGCCCGGGAGTTCGACGAGGCCTACCAGAAATCAAGGCCAATGGCGGGGAGTGCACCGACATCATCGAACGCTCCTACGGCAGGACCTTCTATTTCAAGGACCCCAACGGCATCCGGTTGCAGTTGGAGTTGCAGACCATACAGAATGCTTGGAACCTGGAAGGAGACCCTAACCCGGTGCCCTCGGTCAACCGCATCAAGGCAGACGGGTAGTAGCCTCGTTGCTGTGGGACCGGGAGGCCCATTCGCTGGGAATGCTATACTTGGGTTAGTGTGCGCGGACAGCGTTGGAAGACTATCACGAGACTATCTGGGGCATACTCCCAAGGGACCGGCAATGGTTTCAACTGCTAACCCTGGTCGGCGGGACTGCTGGGTCGGTGGCCTCGATCTGGCTGAAGCTGGCATACAATGCGAGCACTCCAGATGAATGTTCCGGCATGTGCTGCTCGGCATCGGTGCCAGTTTCGTTGCATCGGGCTTCATCGCTTGGGGCATGCTGCAAGTCAAGGAGTTGATGATGCCAATAGGAGACTGGATAAGAGCCATAAATGAGCGGAACAGGGCCAAATGGCGCGAGGAAGGTAGGCAGCAAGGCCGGAGCGAGGGTCGCGAAGAGGGCCGGAGCGAGGGTCGCGAAGAGGGCCGGAGCGAGGGACGTGAAGAGGGCCGTAACCAGGGTTACGCCATGGGATACAGAGATGCACAACAGGGGAGACCCGAACAGCCTCCTACTCCCTTCAACGACCAAACTCCGTCCGCCGACTGAAGCTGCCTTGGCAGACAGGGGGGGCCGCCAAGGTTGATGATGCCCATAGGAGACTGGATAAGAGCCATAAATGAGCGGAACAGGGCCAAATGGCGCGAGGAAGGTAGGCAGCAGGGTCGTAACGAGGGGCGCGAAGAAGGCCGTAACCAGGGTTACGCCATTGGGTACAGAGATGCGCAACAGGGGAGACCCGAACGACCGCCAACCACTACGAATGGCGAAACTCCGACCGGCTGAAGCCATTTAGATAGCTAGAGGGACATCACCACCTTGACGACCTCGTCCTGCTGCTGCTCGTACATGTCGTAGGCGTGCTGCACCTCGCCGAAACTGATCCTGTGGGTCACCATTCGCCCCGGGTCAACCAGTCCCCGGCTCTTGAGTTCAACCATGCGCTCGATGTGAGCGGTCACGTTGGGAGTGCGTGCCCCCACTGTGGGCATGATGGTGGGCTGCTTGGCCATCATGAGGTCGTGCTCCAAGGGGATGGTGTCCGAGGGTTGTATCCCGAACAGCACTACCATGCCCAGTTGCCGCACCAAACGGAAGCAAAGGTTGAAGGCATCGGGAAACCCGGCAGCCTCAACCACCACGTCGGCCCCTTCCCCGCCCGTGATGTCCTGGATCGCCTGCACCACCTCCTGCCGGCCAGGGTTGATGGTGTGGGTGGCCCCGAAACTCCTGGCCCACTCCAGACGATAGTCCAGCAGGTCGATGCCGATGACACGTCGGGCGCCCATCATGGCCGCCAGCATGGTGAAGGACAGCCCGATACCACCCTGCCCAACGATGGCAACGTCCTGGCCCAGAACATTGCCCATGCGCTGGCAGGAGTAGAGCACCGTTCCTGATGGCTGGCACATCACCCATTCCGCCAGGTCGCCCTCGTCCGGCAGGGCTATCATGCGGCTGGGCCGGGAAGCGATGTACTCCACCAGGCCGTGGCTGGTGTCAGCCCCCGGAATAACGATTACCCGTTGGCCCTCATGGAACTCTTCGCAGCGGCTCTCGACCACCACGCCTGCGCATTCATGGCACGGGGCCCCCAACCTGGCCGGATAATGCTCTTCCGGGAAAAGACGGTCGTACTCGGTACGGATGTCGCTGCCACACACCGATACCTTCTCCAGCTTGACGAGACATTGCCCGTCTCCAGCTGTGGGGGCATCGGTCTCGAAAAGCTCGAACTGCTTTGGTCCGATCAGTCTGGCGGCCTTCATTCGTAACCCTCCCTGATGGTGAGCGGGCATACCTGGGGTCCAATATCTTGCGCTGAATGAGGAGCCGAACAGGCCTGTAAGCCGGGTTCTGTTCCTCTGGACGCCTCAAGTTTACGTCGTTACGACTTCTTCCTTAAGCCCCAGAGGCGGTGGCCATCTATCTAGGTCTGCCAACGCTGCTGTCTCGCAGAGGTGGCGTCCCGGTGGGACAGCGTTACCGCTAGACTCCAGCAGCCAACCCGGGGACGGGCCGGGCACCCGTAGTCCCTCTATTCGGCCTTGCTCCAGGTGGGGTTTGCCTGCCATCCCCATCGCTGGGGACGCGGTGAGCTCTTACCTCGCCCTTTCAACCTTGCCCAAGCCCTTGGGAAGGCTTCCCATGGGGCCGTCGGCGGTATGTTTCTGTGGCACTTTCCGTCTTCCCCTCGCACTGCGCGGGGGAAGCCTGGGCGTTACCCAGCACCCTGCCCGGTGGAGCCCGGACTTTCCTCCCCCCTCGCTGACGAGGGCGGCGACCACCCAGCCTGACCGGCTCCTACGCAAGCGAATCTAGCACGGGGGTCGAAAGAGGGTCAAGAAAATCGATTCAGGCTTCGGGCTAGCTGACGAACAGCAAACGTCCGCAGCTGTTACAGGTGACGGGCTCGCGGCCCATACGGGCCTTCTGCATCTGGTGGGTGGGCAGGGCCATGAGGCAGCCACGGCAGAGGCCTCGCTCCACACGAGCAACGGCCACTCCACCCTTGGCGACCCGCAGGGACTCGTACCGCCTCAGTTCAGTGGGTGACAAAGAGGCTGCGGTTTCCTTGCGCTGGGCTTCCAGTTCTTCCAAGTCCTCGCCCAATTGTTGCCACCGGTTGGTAAGTTCCTCTTGGTGCGAGTGCCACTGGGCCGTCTCCACCGCGTTGCGCTCTTCGGCATCGACCAAGCAAGCGGTACTCTGCTCCAGAGCTTCCATCAACTCCAGAAGGGACTCTTCACGGGCTTGAAGGTCAGCCGCCAGAACCGTGGCCTCCATCTCCAGCCCTTCCAGTTCCTTGAGGTTGGTGACCGTCCCGCCGTACAGTTTCTCCCGGCCCTTTTGCAGCCTGTCGCGCACCGACCCAGTGGTCATCTCTTTTTCGGCATGGTCTTTCTGGAGGTCTTGGTGGCGCTCCCTGGCTTCTTCCAAGGCAGCCTCGCTCTCGGCCAAGGGGCTGCGATCGTCTATGCGGCTTTCAATGGAGGAGACCTCCTTACCCACGCGGGCGATCTCCAAGTCTAGCTCCTGTAGGTGGAATAGTTGCCTCACGCTGGACATAGGCAGGGCCTCCGCATCGGATGGGTGAGACGACGGAGAGTGGTCACGATTTTAGGAAGGGCCTCAAGGTGTTGTCAACGCGAAATCCCGTTTTCGGTCCGGCCCTCAATGGGAAGTTTTCGGAGCCAGAATTGTGGTAGAATCCCAGTCAGTAATGGCGGGCGGGCTGGTGTGGATTCCGCCTCCAGGGGGTGATGGTGCTTCGCTTACACAACACTATGACGCGTCGGGCGGAGGAGGTGCAGACCCTAGAACCGGGCATCGCCAGGATGTACACCTGTGGCCCCACGGTCTACCGCTATGCTCACATAGGCAACCTCCGAAGCTATCTTATGGCCGACTGGATACGCCGTGCCCTGATTCACGGGGGCTACGAGGTGATGCACGTCAAGAACATCACCGACGTGGGTCACATGAGACAGGAGATGCTGGAAGAGGGAGGCGACCGGGTGATTCTGGCCGCCTTGGAAGAGGGAAAGACCCCCCAGGAGATCGCCCAGTTCTATGCGAAGGCCTTCCACGACGACGAGGCCAAGCTGAACATCCTTCCCGCCCACGTCTATCCTTGGGCCACCGAGCATGTGTCCGAGATGGTGGAGTTGGTGGAGCAGTTGATGGACAAAGGCTTCGCTTATCTTGTCGGAGGCAACATCTACTTCGATGTTGCCAAGTTCGAGGCCTACGGGGCCCTTTCCGGTAACCAGCAGGCAGGCCTCATGGAAGGAGTCCGCAGCGAAGCCGACCCACTAAAGCGCGACCCTCGCGACTTCACCCTCTGGAAGCTGGCCGAACCGGGGCGCGAGATGAAGTGGAACAGTCCTTGGGGAGAGGGCTTCCCAGGATGGCACATCGAGTGCTCAGCCATGTCCACCAAGTACATGGGTCAGCAACTGGACATCCATACGGGTGGCGTCGACAACATCTTCCCCCACCACGAGGACGAAATAGCCCAAAGCGAGGCCGCCTTTGGCGTTCCCTATGTCCGTTACTGGGTCCATGGCCAGCACCTTCTGGCCGACGGCGTAAAGATGGCGAAGTCTTCCGGCAACGTGTTCATTCTCGATGACCTTGTTGCCCGCGGGTTCGATCCTTTGGCCTTTCGGTATCTGTGCCTGACGGTGCGATATCGCAACCGCATGAATTTCACCTTCTCCACCCTCAAGGCGGCCCAGCGGGCCCTCACCGGCTTGCAGTCCCGTATGGCAGTCTGGAAGCAGTCGCCTGCTCCAGGCGAGATGCCAGCCGAGGCCGAGGAGTGGCGGAACAGGTTTTGGGGGTGCGTAGAGAACGACCTGGATCTTCCCAGTGCCTTGGCCAACGTGTGGAACATGGCTCATTCGCCCCTGCCCGACGCGGCAAAGGCAGTTCTACTGGCAGAGTTCGACCAACTCTTGGGCTTGGACCTGGACGAGGCGCCCGCCACTGACGACGTTCCGGCACAGGTGGGGACGCATGTGGAGCAGCGAAGAGGGTTCCGCACCAGCGGTTCCTATGATGAAGCCGATGCCATGCGCGAGCACATCGATGCCCACGGCTACGTGGTGGAAGACCAGATCGATGGTGCCTCGGTGCGCCCCAAGACGCCGCTGGAGCGCATGGCAGGCCAGTTTGCCACCGTGTCCTCTCCCAAGGAAGTGGTCTCCTACCTGGACGAGCCCGCCACGCTGGATTTCTCCATGGTATCCGTGGTCTCCGATTACATGGAGGATGTGCAGCGGGTCACCCGAAGCGCCCTGCAATGGGCCCAAGGTCACGACGCAGAACTGGTCGTGGTGGACAACGGTTCCACCGATGGGACCGCCGAGTGGCTGGAGGAGTTGCGGGCCAGCGATTCCAGGGTCAACGTGGTCCACGCCGACCACGTGCTGGGGGAAGGCGCAGCCAAGAACATAGGGCTGATGCAGTGTCGTGGGCGCACGGTGGTGTTCCTTGATCCCTCGGTGGAAGTCACCGGCGATATCCTGACGCCAATCGACCGCTGGCTGGACGAGGAGCGCGTCTCCATGATAGGGCCTTGGGGCGTTTGCACCGACGATATGCACCACTTCCATGACGAGGTTACTTCCGGCGAGGCGGACGCCATGCAGGCCTACTGCCAAGGCTTTCGTCGCTCACTGGTCAACGACGTGGGACTGATGCGAGAGTGCTTCCGGTTCTACCGCAACCTTGACCTGGATTTCAGCTTTCAGATGAAGAATCTGGGGCACCGTATCTTCGCAGCCGACGACCTGCCAATAGTGCGGCACGAACACCGAGTTTGGGCCGCCCTGGATGAAGCCCAGCGGAACGAACTCAGCTTCAAGAACTTCAAGCGCTTCTTCAAGAGGTGGGGCGACAGGGGCGACCTGCTGGTAGCAAGTTCGCAGCACCAAGACTCTCCCCATAGCTGAACCCTCTAGCGAGGTGGCATGGCCCAAGCAGAAAAGGCACCGGCCGGGGACCTTGATGGCTCGGGTATTTTGAGTGATTCTCAGGCCCTGCAGGCATACTCCCAGATGGTCCTGGTCCGTACTTTCGATGAGCGCATCTGGGCACTGAACCGTCAGGGCAAGGTGCCCATCGCTGCTTCCTGCCAAGGCCATGAGGCGGCCCAGTTGGGTAGCTTTCTAGCGGCACAACATGACGGGGACTACTTCCTCTTCCCTTACTACCGTGACCTAGCCATCAAGCTCACCTCGGGGATCAGCGTCGATCAAGCGATGCTTTCCTTCATGGGTAAAGAGGGCGATCCCTACAGCGGAGGTCGCCAGTTTCCCCTGCAGGGGGCCACTCCCCAAAACAGGATCATACAGACCTCGAACGTGGTCGCTGCCAACCTGACCCAAGCTGTGGGGTACGCCTTGGGATGCAAGGCATTGGGCGAAGCCACCGTCGTGTTGGCCTACCTCGGCGATGGCGGGTCAAGCCAGGGAGAATGCCACGAGGCAATGAACTTCGCCTCGGTGCACCGGCTTCCCGTGATATTCATCTGCGAGAACAACCAGTATGCCATTTCCGTCCCTGTCCGGCTGCAGATGGCCGTCCCTGACCTGTTTCTCAGGGCCGAGAACTACGGGTTCCCGGGGCGCTTGGTGGACGGCTTGGACCTGTTCGAGTGCTACCAGGCTACCCGTGATGCCATCGCCTACGCACGACAGAGGGGTCCCATCCTTCTGGAAATGAGCGTCGAACGCCTCATGCCCCATACCACGGATGACGACGACCGGCGTTACCGCTCACCAGAGGAGTTGGAGGAAGCCCGTACCCGGGACCCGAAGGCGACCCTGCGCAAGTACCTCCTGGAAACAGGACACCTGACCGAATCGGAGGACGAACGGCTCCACGCAGAGGCCCGGGCACAGGTGGACCGCGCCACCGAGTCGGCGGAAGCTGCTCCCTTCCCCGACCCCTCGACCTTCTACAAACACCTTTACGCAGGCTAGAGTAAAGGATGGCAGTCAAGAGCGTCATCGAGGCGGTCCGTGAGGCGATGCATGAGGAGCTAGTGCGCGACTCCAGGGTGCTGGTCATGGGTGAGGACATAGGGCAGCGCGGAGGCGTGTT
>JAAXIE010000308.1 GCA_012270525.1 Dehalococcoidia bacterium
TACAAGACGGGGGTGAAGAACGACGGGACCATCGTCGCTCGCCAAGTCACCATGCATTTCAACAGTGGTGCGTATGCTGCCTTCAAGCCCTCGCCCTTGCTCACTTACGGCGGGTTGCGAGCGGTGGGCCCCTACCGGGTACCCAACATCCAGGTGGACAGCTACATGGTGTATTCGAACCTGGTCCCGTGTGGCAGCCTACGCGCCCCTGGGGACCCTCAGACCATCTTCGCCGCGGAATCGCAGATAGATATCATCGCGCGCGAGTTGGGCATCGACCCTTTCGACATGCGCATGCGCAACCTGCTGTTGCCGGGCGATATGCCCGCATCGGGCCATCATTGGGAGGACATGCAGGGCGAGGAGACGCTGCGACAGGCATGCCAGGCAGGGGGCTACTGGTCGACCAAGCCCTCAAACGGACTCGCAGTCGGCCGGGGCATTTCCATGGCGGAACGGCACATAGGAGGAGGGGAGTCTCGCTCGCGGATTTCGGTGGAAGCAGACGGGTCGGTGGTCCTGCGCACTGCCGTCCACGACACCGGCACTGGCATGTACACCATTCTGCGACAGATCGTTGCGGAAGAGTTGGGGATTGAGCCGGGTGAGGTGCGCTTGGTGCAATGGACCACCGATGAGACCGATTTCGACACCGGAGTCGGCGGGAGCCGTGTGACTCATGTCCAAGGAACTGCCACCATGATGGCGGCCGCACAGGTCAAAGGGAAGATGACGGCGTTGGCGTCGGACCTGTATGGTTGGAACGAAGAAGCCATTGCCTTCCTGGGAGGGAATCTCCAGGTCGGAGGCTCGTCGGTGAGCTTCAGTGAGTTGGTGTCCAGGGCAGGCGGGCCAATCGAGGCAGACGCACACTACCAGCGGACGCCCCACGAGGTCACTTCGTTCGTAGCCCAAGTCGCGGAGGTGGGTGTGGACACCGAGACGGGTGAGGTGCACCTGCTCTCCTTCACCACATGCCACGACGTGGGCACGATAATCAACCCCATGGCCCACCAAGGTCAGATTGACGGAGGGTTCGCCCAGGCTCTGGGTTTCTCCATGATGGAGGAACTGCAACACGACGAGGGGAGGCCCACCACCGTGAGCTTGGGGGACTACAAAATCCCCACTTGCGCCGACATGCCGGAGTTGCGGACGGTGCTGGTGCATGCCGAGGGCGGTCCGGGTCCCTACTCCAGCAAGGCTATCGGGGAGCACTCGGTCTTGACTACGGCTCCTGCCATCGCCAACGCCATCCAGGACGCTGTCGGCGTCCGAGTCACCCAACTACCCATCACTGCGGAGAGGGTGTACCGGGCCCTTCGTCAGAGGTAGACGGCTGGTACCAGGCTACCGGGCGACCTGCGGAGATTTCGCATAAATCGATGGGCGGGATGAACCGGAACCCACGAACACCCAAGGGAGAGGCAGATGACGAACAACCATGGACGGCTGGCAGGAAAGGTCGCCATTGTGACGGGAGCAGGATCAAGGGCTGAGGGGATTGGCAACGGCAAGGCTACTGCCGTGCTGTTCGCCCGGGAAGGGGCTAGCGTACTGTTGGTGGACAACATGGCTGAGCGGGCGGAAGAGACGCTGGCCATGATCCGCGAGGAAGGCGGCGAGGCCTCGGTATTCCAAGCCGACGTCACGCTCGCGGAAGACTGTGGTCGCATGGTGGCGACAGCGGTGGAGCGCTACGGTCGGCTGGATATCCTGGACAACAACGTTGGCATCTCCGCTGGTCGCACGGTGGTGGAGGTGAGCGAAGAAGACTGGGACCGGGTCATGGCGGTGAACGTCAAGAGCATGATGTTGACGAGCAAGTTCGCCATACCGCAGATGGTCAAGAACGACGGTGGCTCCATTATCAATATCTCGTCCATCGCTGGCATCCGTGCCCACAGCAGCACCCCCTATACTGCTTCGAAGGGAGCGGTCGTGGCCCTGACCATCTCGATGGCGGCCGACCATGCCTCCGACAATATTCGTGTGAACTGCATTGCCCCCGGCCTGATGTACACACCGATGGTGGCGGGCCGGCTGAGCGAGGCCAACCGCGAGCACCGGAGGTTAGCCGCCCCCATGCAGACCGAGGGCACCGCTTGGGACATCGGATGGGCGGCCGTGTATCTGGCCAGCGACGAGGCCCGCTGGGTCACGGGAGTAGTACTGCCAGTGGATGCAGGACTCACCGTAACCACTCCGGCCACCTTCCAACGCTTGGAGCACCTGTCTTGATGCGAGGTGTAGCCGGGGCGGGCCGAAGGACCAGTAACCGAGAGCGGCGAGCCGATACAGGGGGGCACGTGGACTCGTTGCGAGGAAAGTACCGGGAATGACGACTGCCAAATCGAAACTGCTCACTGCAGATGACCTGATGCGCCTCTCCGGCGAGGGTGTAAGGGGCGAGCTAATCCGGGGGGTGCTCTACGAGACGATGCCAACAGGACGACAACACGGCAAAGTATTGGCCAAGCTGACCACTCGGATGGGCTCGTTCGTTGAGCAGCGCGGGCTTGGTAGCGTGGAAGCGGGGGATGTGGGCGTGTGGTTGGAACGGGACCCGGATACCGTGCGCGCGCCGGACGTGGCCTTCTTCTCCCGGGAGAAGGAACCCTCGGAAGAGGCTGCAGCGGGCTACGCCGAGGCAGTCCCCGACCTGCTGGCCGAAATAGTTTCCCCCAGCGACACACCCCGGGAGGTGCGGGAGAAGGCGGAGATGTGGCTAGGGTTTGGCGTGTCAGTAGTATGGGTGGTCAACCCGAACACTCGCACTGTTGACGTACACCGCCGGGGTCAGCCCATCATCACGCTCACAGAGCAGGATAGTCTGGACGGGGCGGACGTTCTTCCAAGCCTCGCCTGTCCCGTTGGCGATATCTTCAACGGTTAGAGGCGGGTCTGCTACACCTCGGCCCACTTGAGTTGTTCGTAGCGGAACGCGCCCAAGTTACGCATCAGGGGCAGGCTGGTGACAGCGATGATACGGGCCCGGTTGTCGGGGTCGAGGTTGAAGTGCTGGTGCGGGGCCATAGGAGGCACGGTCATGGTATCGCCAACCTTCCAGTCGTAGCGATCGCCGTCCATCATGGTGTAGCCCACACCTTCCACCACGTGGAGGACGGCCTCGAAGTTGTGCCGGTGCTCACCGCTGGACTTGCCCGGTGGCAACTCGCGGATGAAGCAGCCCAGGTGGGCGTTAACATGCCCCAGACCGGGGTGGACTACCTGGGCCATGGTGCCCCTGGGTGAAGTGGTGAACTCCAAGTCCTCCGACTTGGTGATGAGGCGGGCGCCCTTCCAGCGCTCGCTCATAGAGTCGGAAAGGCGGGTCAGTTCGTCTGCTGCCTGGTGCGAAACCATATTGCTCTCCTGTTCGCAGGTTCGGCTACTAGGTCACTCAGCTATTCATCCAGTCCGCTATTCGCTCGGCCATCATGATCACGGTGGCGTTGGTGTTGGCGCGGATGACGTTGGGCATGATGGAGGCGTCCACCACCCGCAGCCCCTCCAAGCCCTTCACCCGGCCCTGCTGGTCTACCACGGCCATGGGGTCGGAG
>JAAXIE010000035.1 GCA_012270525.1 Dehalococcoidia bacterium
CACGGCCTGCTCGGTGGTGAACATGGGGACGGTCTTCCACTCATCGTTGTCGAAGCTGAAGGCCCGCTCCGCCCCGTACCAGAACTCGTCTCCGGGGTCGACCCGCCGGAACACCCCGACGATACGCACGTTGACCGTGTCCAGCACGTCCACGCCAGTAGCTGGGAAGATGTCCATCTGCTGGCCGACTTCGAGTTCGAGGAACTCCAGCCCCTGCTGGTCCACCGCCACTTCCAGCTCTCGGGCTGTTCCGGGGTCGACCTCTTCCCCGTTGTAGGGCCAGCGACCCTCGACGATGTTGACCCGTTCCGTCAGCATTCCCGACATGTGCTGCACCTTGCCCCTAGGCCGGTCGGGAGCGTCGAACCCCAGATGCGGGTGGCCGGAGAAGTAGAAAGTAGAGGTCTGCAGCAGCCGTGCCTCGTCGGCCAGGTAGGGCAGGAAGCGGTATGCAACTTCAGTCTGCATCGCGTAGAGGGCGGTGGCGTAATCGTTCTCCACCAGCGGGTCTCCGTCCGGGTTGTCCAAGCCGTAGTATGTTCGGGCCGTGATGTTGGTCTCGTCGTAGGGGGCCTCGTCCAGGGCGTTCCGCAACGCTGCTTCGGCCAGCAAATCAGAAAACGCCAAGCTGCTGGATACAAGGGAAATGGCGAGGAGTATCCCCAGGAACAGGGTTAATTCCAGCCCCCAATTGGCCACCACCCGGCGGGCGGCCACGTTCCAGCCCAAGTTCAGAAAGGAGGTCAGTGCCGAACGGCGGAACAACACGCTATGGGGCCCTCAGCACGTCTGCCGCCCTGAGTCTGCTGGCAGTAACGAGGGCAATCGCTACCGCCAGAGCCAGCGCGATGGCCAACTCGGCGAAGGTGAGTCCGATGAGCCATGCGTGCGCGGATATTTCCATGGGTGGCACAATTTCACGTCCCGTGGGAGTGATGTCCAGATAGCTTAGCACCCATGGCCCCAAGGCCAAGCCCAAAGCCACTCCGGCTCCGATGCCCAGCACCGCCACTACAACACGCTCCAGCACGAGTCCCATCATCAACTGGCGCGAGGATAGACCGAGGGCGTTTATCACGGTCAGGTCCACCCTCCCACGATACACCGAAATGGCGGCATGGGCCCCCAGCACGAGGATGGCGGCCACTGCCATGGCACTGATGCTGAGAATCGTGAGACCGGCCCATCCTCCGCCAGCCAGCGGGTCGCGCTGGGCCCTCTCTACAGCCCTCTCCCTGTCCCGGACCAGTGCCGATGGAGGAAGCTCTTGTCGCAGGGTCCGGATGCCGTCGGCCCGGTCCTGCTCTTCGTGCAACGCCAGCCAGAACTCGTGCGGCCTCTTGGCGTTGCCTCCGGGGATGCGGTCCAGGTACGAGACGTACGAGTCCAGAGGGATGAGGACGAAGGGACGCACACCCGGTGTGAGAGTGGGAAAGAACTCCGTGGTGTCCTGCACCACTATGGGTATGCGGCGTTCATCAATCTCCAACACCGTCTCGGTGCCGGGTTCCAGGTTGGGGCCGCCTATGGCGGGTATGGGCCAGGGACCTGGGGGTACCACCAAGCCCCGGACCGCTGTGCTCAGGGGTTCGTCCCATGATAGACGCAGCATGCTGCGGTCGCCTTCTTCTTCGGGGGGGATCAGTTCCACCGAGTCGCCTTCGGGACCGCCCTGGTTCATCGCCCCCCACAGACCCCTCTCCTCGAACGCTTCGATCACCGTGCCGGATGGACCTAGCCCCGGCCCCTGTGCTGTGATGTCGTCGATGCTGAGGCTGCCGGGCGGTGTCTGGGTGAAAGCTGTCCGGCTCATGAAGATGGCGATGATTCTATGGGGTGGTCGGAAGCTGGGGGATGGCCCCGGAAGATCAGTTTCGAGATAGACCCAGCCGGCCTCGCCCTCTTCATCGTCCAAGTCCTGGGCCCGTGGCACGGTGCCCCAGCGCACGTCCCGTCGGAAACCACGGGAATCGACAAGCCTGGCCCAGACCCTTACGTCCCTGCCAGTGGGGTCTACTCCCAGGTTCTCACCCCTAGCCCAGACACCGAGGCGTTCGGCCTGGGAGGGTATGGGGATGCCCTGCCGCGGGTCTTCGTCGAATCCCAGGAAGCGGAAGTCCGGCGGGTGCAATGGGGCTAGCAATTCGTCCAGTTCCTTGCCCGCGAAGCTCTTGCGGAACCATGCCGTCTCCACGAACGTGGGTGGATCGATGACCAGTGCGTTGGCTGGGGAGATGGCGAACCCATCGAAGAGGAGAAGCCGCTCGCGTATCATGGGGCTGACCACGCGAGGCACTTCCGAGGCCGCTAGAGCGTTCTGCGCGCCAGGGTTGAGAGGGCTGGCGTCGACGACCACGTCTCCACCTATGGAGTACTGCTGCTGCTCCCGTTGGCTCTGGGCCAAGCTCGATTGGAAGACGGCTCCGAACACCCCCAATGCGGAGGCCATCATCAGGATGATCACCAGGGACCCGTAGGGCAGGGGGTCTCGCGCTATCCGCGACAGGGCGATCCCCGTCCATGCCGGTCCTGTACGGGCAGCAACCCACGCCAGGAACCGTATCAGCATGGGCATCAC
>JAAXIE010000278.1 GCA_012270525.1 Dehalococcoidia bacterium
CCCCTCAGGTCAGTCATGGTGCCACCGGGCGCCACTCCGTTGACCCGTATCTTCGGTGCCAGTTCCACGGCCAACTGGCGGATCAACCCCACTACGGCATGCTTGGTGGCGGTGTACAACGAGCCTCCGCCCGCCGACTGGAAACCCGCGCCTGAAGCCGTGAAAACCATGCAGCCTTCGCTCTCCATCAGGTGGGGGATGGTCGCCTTGGCCCCGAAGAACGGGCCTTTCACGTTGACCGCAAACTGCTCGTCGAAAGCGTCGTTCAGCCGCTCGTTCGGTATGTCCACCAGCGATATGAACCCGTCGACCACGCCAGCGTTTCCCACGAATATGTCCAGCTTCCCGAAGGCCCTGGCCGTTTCGTCGGCTGCCCGCTGGTTGTCTTCCAACCGGGTCACGTCACCCTGTATCGGGTACACCGATTCACCGAAATCGTTCTTCAATTGGTCAAGACGCCCTGCGACCTTCTCCAGCACCGCCACCCGCGCCCCTTCCTCGATGTACCGCTGCACCACCGCGCGGCCTATACCCGAGCCACCGCCGGTGATCAACGCCACTCTTCCATCCAGCCAACCCATCTCTTCATGCTCCCTTCGATATCTGCACCATCGCCCCGCCGCTCTGGGCTGCCCCTTACCGCCCTCTGCCTGTCGATTAAGCCCAGCGGGCGAACCCCCAGCCACCACCTGTCCCTGCGGGCGTACGGTATACCGGCACGTAGTCCAGCAACTCGAAATCGAGATGCTCCAGTGCTCCGGCGGCCGTTACCCAGTTCATGGTCTCCGAGTTGCCACCCCATAGTCGGTTACGTGGCAAGGAACGCAGCGCGTCAGCATCCTTGTTCTTCATGCCATCCAGGGCCATGCGGTCGGTCTCCTCGTCCACCACGAAATGGCTCAAACCGCCGGAGCCAACGATGGCCACCCTCTTGTCGCTGTCCCACGCCTCGACCGCTGCCTTGACCGCCTGTCCTAGGTTGTAGCAACGGCGGGGCGTGACTATATTGGGCGGGTAGAAGGTATTCTGGATGATAGGTACGATGGGCGTCGGGTTATTGTTCATCAGTCGCTTTACCACGAAGGCATAGGCGTGCGGCAAGCCCTGCCGTCTCGGTGGCGTGGTGCGGTCGAAATGCGGGAGATAGCCCGATGCCCCCACATGACCCCCCGACGCCTCTTTCACATACCGGCAGTGCCCCACGTCGAAGTCCGCATCGATCAGCGACTCTATGAGATGCAGCCCCAGTTCGACGTCCACCGGCACGTCCATCTCGACGTCGCCATAACCCCACGACGAAGCCCGGATCGCCGGGTCCGCCGCATCCGCCCCGCGCGGGATCAAGCGAATGCTCTCGCCCCAGTAGATGGACAGGTTGGGCATGTTGTCATCGAAGAATAGCTCCTCCTGGTCATCTCCCACGATGATCACCGTATCAGCCCGGGCCTCCTCCAAAGTTCGGGCCAGTTCCGAGATGTCCCTTTGGATGACCTCGTGCTGCTCCCGGAACAGGTCCGAGGTGATGCGCTCGGAAATGGACGGGTCCGCCATTTCCAGCAACTCCTCGTAGGTACGCACCTTACCGTCCGGCGGTGCCGATAGCATGGGGTTGGTTCGGTCCCTTTCCGCATACACTGGCAGCAAATCAGGGGTGAGACTCAGGGTGGGACTGTGAGATGTGCCTATTCCCAGAACTATGTTCGCCATTTGGCAACTCCAAAGGTAATGGTTTGGTTACGTGCTGTTGGCCGAATCCTATTATCCCGCTTTGCCCCAGTCAAGAAACCCCCAGGAAGCTTGCAGTACTCTCTAGGACGCTCACGCTTGGCCGGGTACTGGTCTCGGAGCCACTTGGGTGGTATACAGAAGAGTGCTTGGGTTTCACTACTTCGCGTTAACCGAGAGGAGGGGGCACCATCATGAGCATCGGCGTCTACATACCCATACCCGCCTACTACGTCGATCCCGCCTTCATGGCCCGTCGTGCAGAGGAACTCGGCTTCGAGTCCATTTGGTGCGCCGAACACCCCATCATGCCCGTCCATACCACCAGCCGATTCCCCGGCAACGAAAGCGGAGAAATACCCGAAGTGTATGCCCACTTCGTCGATCCCTTCATCGCCTTGGCACGTGCCTCGGGAGCGACCACTAGCATCAAGCNNACAGCATCACCCTCATCACCGAGCGCAACCCCCTGCTGATGGCCAAGGAGGTTTCGACCCTCGACGTGTTCAGCAAGGGACGATTCATCTTCGGTATCGGCACCGGATGGCTCAGGGAAGAGACCCAGTTGATGGGGGGTGACTTCGACCACCGCTGGACACAGGCCCGCGATTCCATCGCAGCCCTCAAGGAGTTGTGGACCCAGGACGAGGCTGAGTACCACGGGCGGTACTACGATTTCCCGCCCGTCAAGGTCTATCCCAAGCCTGTCCAGAAGCCCCATCCGCCCATCATGTTGGGTGGAATGGCCCCCAACGTGCTCAAGCGCGTGGTGAGTTGGGCCGATGGTTGGATGCCCAACCGCGTCACCGCCACACGCATCGAGGAAGCACGGCGCGAGATCGAGGCACTCGCAGGCGAGATGGGGCGTGACCCAGCCTCCATCAACATCTCTGTCTTCGGCCAGCAAGCCGATCCTGCGCTGGTCCAGGGATTCCTCGACTCTGGCGCAGACCGGGTGATCATCAGCCCCCCTACCCACACCACCGACGAGGCCATGGGCGAGGAGCTTGAGCGCATCGCCAACCTGCTGCTGAAATAGCGGCCCTACCTGGAAGCAAGCGTGTACCGGATGGCCACTCGCTCCCCACTGTAGAACTCCGCCAGAAAGTCCTCGCGGCTGGCGTAGGGCCCGCGCGGCACCAAGCGCCCTTGGAACGACACCTCCAGCGGGTCGATGTCAAAGGGATACGGACGAAGAATCGCACGACTCTCGTCCTGTATCTCCAACGCCATCCCCACGTCGTCCTGACCTGCCTTGGTCGGAGCAGGCGTTCCGCTCAAGGCAGCCGAGGGCCCGTTCTTGCGGTCGAAGTTGTTGAACGGGTATCGGTTGCAGATGAACTGCGCCATCTGGTCGTAGACTTCCATCAGCTTGAAATTCTTCCACAGGTGTTCGTCCGTGGCCTCCTCCGACGTCTCGTCCGAACTTCGGATATCTTGCAGCAGGCCCTGCCTGAACTGCCCCTGCTGCTCCAGGTATGCCTCCACCTCCGCGTTGCCCGCGTAGTCCGGCATGTAGGGCAGAAGTCCCATGCCTTGCGTCAGCAGACCTGAAATGTGCATCGACGCGATGTACCCCGCATACGCGTCCTGGGCCGCCACCCTCTCGATCCCTCCTCGCTGGAAATCCAGCCATATGGCTCCCATGTGTCCCATGCTACTGATGTAGTCTAGCGGGTATCCTTCCCGGCTCAGGGTGGGACGTATCTCCCAGTCATACCACCCGTTATCGTGCTCCTGCGCTGCCAGCACCATGGATGAGTAGGGACGTGGCCTGTCGAACAGGTCATTGCCCCAGTGGGCCGCCAGCAGGCCCGCAACCCGCGAATGGTCGATCTGTAGCACCAGCAGCAGGCGCTCTTCGTCGTAACCCATTACCATCATGGCCCCGTCCTCCTCTTGCTTCTCTTTGGGGCTGCCCCATAGCCCTCGCTAACGACGGGCTACACGCCTAGTCATACACTGGAGCTATCAATGCGGTCAAGCCGCTTGCTGCCCTCTATCCGCCGTAGCCCGCCCCGGAAGCCCACAGGATGGTATGCTATGCACAACCACTCCAACTCCTGAGGGAGAGCATCCGCCATGGCCGAAGAGTCTCGTGTCGACGCCCACGACCGCAACAAGCTGGACCGCATGCTGCAGGACCTCTCCGCGGAGACGGAAAACCACAGCGCCCTTCACGCCATGTTCCTCGTGACCCGTGAGCATGAGCACGCCCATGATGCCTTCCGTCGGTTTCGTCAAGCCTATGAAGATTCCCAAGCCCCGTTCCACTCCCTGACCATCTTCGGACAGCACGGCGTCTCCCGCGCCGGACAGCTACTCGCGGAAGGCCTCGGCATCCCCGAAGGCCGTATTCCGGCACTGGTCCTCTTCGGCTCCCATGGCGACCCCAAGGCCCGGCTGATCGAGCTGCCCGCCGCACCCGATGGAACCCTGCTACCTGACACCAGCGACACCATCGAGAAACTTCTCGCGAGCGGCTGCACCGTTCACGCCCTGAAGGACTTGGACGGCACCGGAGAATGCACCGCTTCAACCGGTTCCATCGACAGCCTACTGAAGGGCACCCTCGACAGCCTGAACGCCGCCCTGGAATCGGGCTAGGATGCGACGCCCGTACCGCCGTACCCCAAGTAGACAACAAAGGAGCATCGAACATCATGGACTTGGAGTTGCAGGGCAAAGTGGCCATCGTCGGAGGGGCCAGCAAGGGCTTGGGACGTGCCTGCGCCCAGACCCTTGCCGAGGAAGGGGCCCGTCTGGCCCTGTGCAGCCGCACCGCCGCCGATCTGGAACGCGCCGCCGCCGAAATCCGGGATTCCACTGGGGTCGAGGTGCTTCCACTGTCTGGAGACTTGGAGAAGCACGAGACCATAACCGACCTCGTTGCCCGCACCGTCGAGACCTACGGACAACTGGACATAATGGTGAACAACTCCGGCGGCCCGCCCTTGGGCCGTGCCGAGACTGCCACCGAGGAGCAGTGGGAAGTGGCCGTCCAACGCTCCCTGCTTTTCTTCAGCCGGATGTGCCGCGAGGGCATCCCCCACATGAAAGTGCAGGGCGGAGGCCGAATCATCAACATCCTGGCCAGCACCGTGTACCAGCCCATCGAGAACCTCGCCCTCTCCGGTGCCACCCGCGCCGGTGTCGTGGCCTTTACCAAGAGCCTGTCCGAGGAAATCGGCCGCGACAACATTCTCGTCAACAACGTGTGCCCCGGCTCCATCACCAGCGACCGGATGGTCTCCAACGTCCAGTCCCGCGCTGAACGCCTGGGCATCCCACTGGAGGAAGCCCTGGAAGAGCGCGCCAACGAGGCCTCCTTGGGTAGGCTCGGCCGCCCCGAAGAACTGGCCCACCTGGTCGCCTTCCTCGCCTCTGGCAAGGCCAGCTACATCACCGGCGTCACCATCCGCGTCGATGGTGGGCTGGTGCGGTCAGTCTTGTAGTCTGCGAGAGCCCATCCGCCGACCATATCGACCACGAATCGATGGTCAGCCCACTGGAGCCATTGCGCTGAATGTGGTACAGTAACTGCTGGTGGTAGCGTTTCATGTCCCAGCCCCGGAATCGTGATAGCCTCTCAGTGGCCCCAACGGACCCGTTTGGTGTTCTCGTGTGTCCACCTGGTGGTCTCGCGCGTCCTTTGCCTAGGTGACCCGACTCGCGCCAACCGTTGTAGAAAGGAGCACCGATGGACTACCAGGACAAGACATTGACCTGCTTGGACTGTGGGCAGAGCTTCGTCTTCACCGCCGATGACCAGTCGTTCCACGCCTCCAAGGGTTTCAGCAACGAGCCCAAGCGGTGTGCCCCTTGCCGGCAGGCTAGGCGCAACGAGCGGAACGGTGGCTATAACCAGTCCCCCCGCGAGATGCATCCCGCCGTCTGCGCAGAGTGTGGCATCGACACCATGGTCCCCTTCCGTCCCAGCAACGACCGTCCCGTCTATTGCAGCGACTGCTTCTCCAAGCGTCGCACCGGCGGCGCGCGTACCAGCTGGTAACAGCCGGAACAGAATGAATCAAGAGGGGGCGCCAGACGCCCCCTCTTGATTTTGGCCCTGCCCGCTACCACAGACCCGGCCCACCCTAGGCACGGTCCTGACCCTTTGCAGGAGGCGACGCTATGCCCGACTTGACCCAGGGAGAGTTGCTCGCCCTAGCCCGTGTCGCGTCCATACCTATACCCGACGAGGACATCGAACCCCTTACCCTCCGCTTCAACGCCATGCTGGAAGCGATGGAAGAACTGGGCCGCTATCCCATAGAGGACGTGCCAGCCCTCCCGTCGCTTCCCCATCCGCATCAACTTCCTTCCGCGGAACGTCCCGCCCAGGCTCCCCACCCTCTCGTCACCGAGACCAGTGCTCCCCTCCCCTACAAGCCCATCACCGAGCTTGCCCACCTGGTCTCCACCCGCCAGGTCTCGCCCGTCGAGCTTACCGACCTCTACCTGGAGCGCATCGGCGAACACGACGGTGCCCTCAAGTCCTACATCACCGTTACCACCGACATCGCCCGCCGCCAAGCAGCCGAGGCCGAAGCCCAATTGACTTCAGGAGTCCCCTTGGGCCCGCTGCATGGAGTGCCCTTGGCCTATAAGGACGAGTTCTACACCAGCGGAGTACTCACCACCTGCGGATCGCCCATACTGTCCGAGTTCGTCCCCAGTTTCGATGCCACTGCCGTTGCGCGCTTGCGGGATGCCGGTGCCATCATGCTTGGCAAACTGAACATGACCGAGTGGGCCACTCCCCTTACCCTTGAGTTCTACTACGGTCAGCCCGCCAATCCCTGGGACCTGCAACACGATGCCGGCGGCTCCAGTACCGGATCGGGCATCGCCACGGCAGCCGCCCTCTGCGCCGGTACCCTTGGAGAGGACACCGGCGGCTCCATACGCCGTCCCGCATCCCATAACAGTTGCGTCGGCTTGCGACCATCCTGGGGTAGAGTCAGTATGCATGGCGTCATCCCAGCCCTCTGGTCCCAGGATACAGCAGGCCCTCTGACCCGCACCGTGGCCGACTGTGCCCTGCTCATGAATCTGATAGCTGGCTACGACCCCAACGACATCAACTCCGCCAACCTGCCGGTGCCCGAATACACCGCAGCCTTGGTTGGCGATGTATCCGGCATGCGCATCGGCCTGGTCAAGGAGATGATGGAAGCGGACCACCTGCACCCCGACGTCAGAGCCGCCGTCCTCGAAGCGGCCCAGGTCTTCCAAGGACTGGGAGCCACGGTGGAAGAGGTCTCCATACCCCTCACAGCCATGACCGGCGTCATCGGCAGTGCCACCGGCTCAGATCGTACCGCCCTCCAGTGGGGCCACCTCACCCAGAGATCCCACCAGTACGACGCCGCCACCAGGCGGTTCAACCTGCTGCCTGGCCTCGTACCAGCCAGCCTCTACCAACGCGCCCTGCAACTGCGCAGCCTGCTCCGGTCTCAAATCCTCGAAGCCTGCGACCGTTACGACGTAGTCCTTTCCCCCTGCCAGCCAACGCCACCGCCAACCATCGAGTCCACCAGGCGTCCGCTGCTCTCCCGCGACGACGCCCGCCGTGAACTGGCCCATTACTCCTTCTCCGCCCCAGCCGCCATTGCTGGCGTTCCCGCCATCTCCATCCCCTGCGGCTTCAGCCCCAGCGGATTCACGGAACCCGGCCTTCCCATCGGCCTGCAGATCATGGCCAAGCGTTACGACGAAGAAGCAGTTTTCCGAGCAGCCCACGCCTTCGAGCAGAACACCCACTGGCACACCCTGAGACCGCCCATAGGCGACGTGGACGCCTAGTGGCTCCACCGAGCCAATAACCCCACTCGGAAACCGCCTTCATCCCTTGGGCAACGCTGGAAACGGCACACGCCCCCTACCCCCACACCTTCCGGGCGGTTTCTACCACCAGTTCCAGCTTGCGCCACTGCTCCTCTTCCGTGAGAAGATTGCCCGCTGCCGTCGACGCAAAACCGCACTGGGGGCTGAGTGCCAAGCGTTCCAGGGGAATGTACCGCGATGCCTCATCGATCCGCCGCAGCAAATCGTCCTGGCCCTCCATGTTCGGGTCCTTGGTGCTGACTAGCCCCAGCACGACCGTCTTGTCAGCAGGGATGTGACGCAACGGCTCGAAGGTGCCCGCCCGCTCCGTGTCGTACTCCAGCAGGAGACGGTCCACCGGGAGCGCGTTGAACAACCTTTCCGCGATCGGTTCGTATCCCCCTTGCGCATACCACTTGCTCTGGTTGTTCCCACGGCAGATGTGCAGGGCAAGGGTCACCCCCTCCTGTCGCAGCCCCTCGAAGCACGAGCAGTCTGCCTGCACCGCCTCCTCGAAGGCAGCATCCGGGTCTTGACCCAAGCCCCTCAGGTGGTCTCGCCACGTGGGGTCCACGTAGTAGCTGTAGCGGGGAGCATCCATCTGAACGTATGGGACCCCTTCCCTCACCAGTGCCTCCAATTCCGCTCTGATGATTCCCGCGATGTCCTGTAGCAACTCGGAGCGGTCCGTGTAGTGAGGGTCGGTGATCCCAGCTTGGAAGCTGAGTTGTGGGAACTGGTTGGGGCTGGGCACCGTCATCTTGAATGGCCCTGGCGCATTGGCCTTGAGAAAGGTCACCTGCGACTCCGTGAGGCGTCGCAACTGCTTCAGCTTGGCCCCCACCACATGGCTTATGCCCTGCTCTTGCGGAGGTCCTCCCGGCCCTTGCCAGATTCGCACCACCGGCGGAGTCTCGGCGGGAACATACCCCTCCACCGACTCCATGAAATCGTTCTGGAAGCTGGAACGCCGGTACTCCCCGTCGGAGTAAATGTCCAACCCAAGCTGCCGTTGCCTCTCCAGAGCCTCACGGATCGCCGCGTCCTCGGCTCGCCCCAGCTCCGAAGCCCCGATACGCCCGTCGCCGAAGGCAACCCGCGCTTCCTTCACCGAAACTGGTCGCAGGAAGCTGCCCAAATGCTCCGCCCTGTACACATCCATCTTCCGGCCTCCTGATACCCCTCACCCGATAAGTAGTGCGGGGCAGGACAGATATTCCACAACACCCAGGTCGGCGAAAGTCGCCGTGGGCCAATTGATATTCACTCGGCGTGCGGAACCGACTCCCAGTTGCTGAGCCAGTCAGCGTTCCATCCATAGGCGTCCCACCGACCAACCCTGCACCCTAACGGCCAAACGATACTCTCCGAGAAGACAGTCAGCGACATTATGTGGCCGAACATGAAGCGGGCAAGATTAGCCTGCACCGCCTATATTGCCTCAGTCTCGTAGGTGACGTTGGCCTTAGCGGTCCCGCCCCTATTCCCAAGCTCGGTTGTCCACCGTCTCCTCGTACGTGGCGTTGGCGGCCACCAGATCGGGGTAACCCCGCATCCAGTTGTAGGTATCTTCGAAGCGCTCCCGCGTGTACGGTGTGGGCGCGGCATAGAGTAGGCGCCCCACCTGCAGCTCGCCCGGTTCCAGCAGCCCGCCCGACTCGCCGACGAAATAGTGCTCAAAACGACGCGGGTCGCTGTTGATCATCTCGGCGGCCCGGCCTTGCGCCCGGAACATAGCGGCCAGCGTCGGCCCGTCCAGATCGTCCCGCGCCGCCTCGGCACGTGTGGAGTTGCTCTCCATGATCACCCTCAGTCCCATCTTCTGCGCCGAGCTTATCCAAGGCTCCATCACATTGGCCCCGGCTACCTCGCCCCGCTGTACCGCTCCGATCCGTTCCCTCATGGTGCCTGCATGAGTCACAGCAATGTGCTCCTTGGCCACGAACCCTTCCAGCATCTTCAGCGTCGTGAAATGCGACCCGTTGTAGGGACTGACCGCCACCGGCGTGTCCTTGAACTGCTCAGGCTCGACGATTCCCGACGCGGGCGACGTGATGATCGCCTGCCTCGTCATCGCCGACCCTAGTGCCACAATCCTGGCAGGCCGCTGGTCCGACTGCAGCGATTCCACCGTGCGCTTCACCACTCCCCACTCGCACATCCGGTACTGGTCAAGGCCGCCCTCGTTGTACAAAGCCTCCAAACTGCGGTCGAAGATGCGCTCGCGCAGGGCTGCCCCTTCCGGGTTAACCCGGGCTGTTCCGCCCGTGTCGATCACCTCCACTTCCAGGCCTTCGTCCTGGAACAGGCCCTCGTCCCGCGCCACCATGACCGCCAGGTCATGCACGGCGTTCATCATCGATATTCGCACCCTCTTCAGGCTGGTCTCGGTGGTCATGCTCTTCTCCTCGCTTCGTGTATCTGAGTGTGCTTCCCTTGTAGACGGCTGTACTCACCCCTGCCCCAACCGGAAGGAAAGGGGCATTGCCCAATGTTCAGGAAATCCGAATAGTCGAATAGGCCTCACTGGCACCGGTGAGTGCGTAGGAAGGCTCGCAGCCAGTTGTTCCAGTGCGCCTCTGCGGCTTCCAGGGCAGCCGATTCGTCCCGGTCAGGAACACAGGACACCACCCGCAGGTCCGTCGTGTCCAGATGGGGGTCCGGAGAGGCATATTCCGCCACCAGCACCCGGCCCTCCCTCCTCAGGTTGCACAGCACCGCTTCCATATCGCCTTCCCGAGGTGCCGGCCGGATGGATGCCGCCACCTCGGTTACGAAAGCAGCCTGTGGCTGACGCTTTCGCAGTGCCTCCAGAACATCCTCCGCCAGATTGCCCTCTTCGCTCTGCCCCATGCCGTGCCTCTGACGCCAAATATATGAGAGCTTGGCGTAACGGTCAACGTCGCCCTCGCAGCACAGGCGGCGACCCCTCCCAATACCCAAACACGTCCCTTCCCCCGACCGCTCGCAAACCAGCGGGAAAGAGGGCATCCCAGGATGCAGCCTTGCTGCTCATGATGTATATTCTGAGGGACTTCCACTAGGAGGAGACGCCCGGACACATGAGGCTGAACCTAGTATGAGAATAGCGGTAGACATCGGAGGCACTTTCACCGACGTTGCACTTTTCGACGAAATCCAGGGCACCGTAACCTCCGGCAAAGCCCTCAGCACCCCGGCCAACCTGGTCGACGGCATCATGAGCGCCATGGGGCGCACCACCGATTCCCCCGCCACCGCCGATCTCATCATCCATGGCTCCACCGTCGTCATAAACTCCATCATCCAGAGGCAGGGAGCCAGGACCGCCCTCATCACCACCCGAGGGTTCCGTGATGTCTATGAGATCGGCCGCATCAACAGGCCTGAGTCCTTCAACCTCTTCTTCCGCAAGCACCGCCCTCTCATCCCTCGCGATCTCATCTTCGAGGTACCCGAACGCTTCCTTGCCGACGGTACCGAGGAGCAACCCCTCGACGAGGAAGCCGCCTTCCGCACTGTCCGCCATATCCGCGATATCGGTATGGAAGCCGTGGCCATCCTGTTTCTCCACTCATATCGCGAGCCCCACCACGAGATACGCA
>JAAXIE010000123.1 GCA_012270525.1 Dehalococcoidia bacterium
TCTTCCACTGCCACGCGCAGTGTGCCGTAGGGACCCGTTTGCGTCTCGGCAGGGGCCGGGGCCGGAATTGGTGTGGCGGCCGGGGTGGGCACCGTCGCGGCCACGGTGGCCGGGGCTACAGCCTGGGTGGCAACCGGTTCGGCTGGCCTCGGCTCCACCCGGGTCGCCGTTGCGGGAGAGGGAGAGGGCTGTTCTGCAGGGGCGGTCTCTTCGGGAGAGGGTGGTGCTGTAGGGGCCACCTCCTCACCGCAGGCAAGAATCACCAGGAGAAGACCCAGGCAGATGCATGTCAAGGTCCATCGAAACCGGGTTGCGTTCACCATGCTCGGCCTCCACGCAAAAGGTCAGATGAATGCGTCCACCATGCTTGTGGGGGAATGCGCCAACCCTAGATGCCCCAGCGGCTATTGCCGGTGGGGCACCGAGTCCCAGTTCTGGAGCCAGGCATTCACGGGAGACATCTGCTCCCATTCGTCTATCTCAGGACCCAGCGGCCAGACGTCCGCCTCGGCGTAGAGGGAGATGTCCACAACGTGATCGAAGAACCAGCGGGCTATTTCCGCCTGCTTGGCCCATCGCTCCTCATCGTCGAACAGGTTGACCGCCTCGTCGATCAGCTTCTGCAGGTCGGGGTGCTCCAGCCCATAGTTGTTGGCGTTCACCGAGGAGTAGAACAGCGGATAGAGGCGCAACGGCTCGATCTGGGCCGCAATGTTATTGCTCCGCAGACCCTGGGCGGTGCGCCGCACCTGGGTGGGCCGGTACGACGCGTACTCCTCGTTGCGGATCTTGCATTCGACGTTGATCTCCTGCCACATGGTGCAGGCCGCCGTGGCCGACTCGAAGGCCCGTGCGGTGAGGGTCATTTCGATTTCGAAGCCATCGCCATAACCGGCCTCGTTCATCAACTGCCTGGCTTGCGGAAGGTCGAACTCCCGAACCAGCTTGTCCAAGCCGAACTGCTTGATCCGGCCGGGATGCCCGTGCCAGTAGCTGATATGCCATGGGACACCCTCGCCGAAGGCGAGGTTGTTCACCATCTTCTGCCGATCGATGGCCAGGGTCATAGCGGTGCGCACGTTCAGGGCCTTCTTCCACTCCGCCGAGGTGACGTCCCGGTCGCACGAGACCCATGGCCGGTCGTTGCAGACGAACTCGTAGCCAACGTTCTCACCCAAGGGCACCTTGGGGTCTTCGCCTTGGTGCGATGGGTGGTCCGTGTTGTACTGCTGGCCCAGTATGGGCACGAAATGCCATGTGACCCCTGGGAAGGTCATGTACCTTGTGGTGGGCAGGTCCTCGCCTTTGATGGTCTGAATGGCTTCCGCGGTGAACTTCCCCGTATCGATGAGCCCGGTCAGGAAGTTTGCGATGCGGGTGGAGTCCTCCCTGATTAGCTGCCAGCGGAATTCTTCCCAGTCGGGTGCCCGACGCCAGTGATCGGCGACCCCCTTCATCAAGAAGTAGTCGCCACTGCGATAGTCCTGCATCTGCCACGGTCCCGTGGCCACCGACTGGGTGATGGACGCCTCTTCGCCGACGGTGTCGAAGTGCTTCTTGCTGTGCACCGCGACCCCTGCTGCGAACGGGTGCCGGATGTCCCAGGTTGTGTCGAATCTCGGTTCAGGGCGTACCAGTTCCACCGTGTAATCGTCCACGATGGTCACCTCGCACTCGTCGCAGAACCATACACGACGCACCCCGGCAGCCCCGGAATGCTGGGTGCCCTCTTTGGTGGCGTCACGCAACGAGAACATGAGGTCGGCCGCGGAGAACTCGCCCCATTCGCCATGGTTATCGTGGAAGGGCACGCCCCTCCGCAGGTGGAAGGTGTAGAGGGCCCCTTCAGCAGTCTGCTCCAGGCTCCACGATTCCGCCAACCGCGGCACAACCTTGCCTTCAACGCTCGTGCTGAAGAGCATCTCGTCTGTCGACAGGTTCAGGAAGCGGTAGGTCGGATAGCCCGCCTGGGACAGCACGAACACCGGCGGACCCAGGTCTTCCACGGCAACCCGCAATGTGCCATAGGGGCCCGTTTGCGTCTGCTGCGGGGCAGGTGAAGCTGGCTCTGGCGTAGCCGTCGGGGTGGCTACGGTAGCAGCCACAGTGGCGACCGCTGGTGCCTGTGTCGCCGCCGGTCCGGCTGCTCTTGCAGGATCGGGTTGGGTCGCCGCCACCGTGGGAGCAGACGCCGGTGCGAGCGTGGCGGGTTCTGGGGGAGGGGTTGCTGCGGGGGTGGCCTCTTCACCGCAGGCGACGATCATCAAGAGAAGGACTAGGGTGATTCCAACGACGGTCCATCGACTCCGGATTCCATTCACCATGGTCGGCCTCCACACATAATGCTTGTGGATAGGTCCCCACCCATGAGATAAGTCCGGTTATGCTACGAAATCACTCCCTTGTTACCCAAATAACATCGGCTACGGATTCAAAGTATTCGAAAGAATGTTGGGCATGATAGTAATCTTGGAACCATCATGTCAATACTTCGTATTATGTTCGTGCGCATCAGTCTCAAGGCTGGTGCATGACATCCACTGCGATACGAATTCCGCAGAGAATCAGCGCGGGCGCGTCGAAGAGGGAATTTCCCGAGCAAGGCATTCCGCAGGAGTATTGGTCAGGCCCACGCAGAAGACGACGCAGCGTACAAAGACCTGGTCCCGTCCCGGCCCCTAGCCCTCTCCCTTCGCCAGCGCACGAAGCTTGTCCGGGCTCAGGGGAAGGTCGTGCACCTGCACCCCCAAGGCATGGGAGACGGCGTTGGCGAGGGAAGCCCCCGTGCATACTATGCCGCCCTCTCCCGCGCCTTTCACGCCAAGGGGATTGAGCGGAGACGGGGCGCAGTCCAACTCAATGGCCTGCACGGGAGGCATGTCCATGCTAGTGGGCAGCAGGTAGTCCATGAACGTCGTGGCCAAGGGCTGGCCGTTGGGATCATAGGCCAGGTCCTCGAGTATGGTCGCCCCGATCCCCTGCGAGGCAGCCCCCAGCACCTGTCCCTTGACCAGCAGCGGGTTGATCACCCGCCCCACATCCTCCACCACTACGTAGTCCAGCACCTCGATCTTGTACGTTTCCGGGTCAACCGTGATGTGGGCGGCATGGGCACCATAGGAATAGGGGATCTGCTCCACTCGGAAGTAGTACGTGGTTTCCAGGCCCATCTCTCCCTGGTTGTACCGGCTGGAAGGCGAGGCCAACTCCATCACCTGGCCCAAGTCCAGCAGCGGGCCCTCGATGCTGGCCCCAGCCCGTCGTATCCGGCCGTCCACAAACTCCAACTGTTCCGGCGGCACGTCGAGGTAACCGGCTGCGATGCGCACGATTTTTTCTCGCAACTGCCCGGCGGCATGGTAAACGGCATTGCCTCCCATCACCGTGACCCGGCTGGCGAAGGTGCCGATGCCGAAGGGCATCTGGTCGGTATCCCTGTGGTGGAAGGTTATGTAGTCCATTGGAACGCTCAGACCGTCGGCGCAAATCTGGGCCATGGCCGTCTCGTGCCCTTGGCCCATGGTAGCCACACCCAAGTAGACCGCCACCTCTTCCGGCCCTGTGACCACTACACGGGCCCCTTCGAAGGGTCCCACTCCGGTGGGTTCAACCATGGAGCCGAATCCGATGCCGTGGCGCTTGCCGTCCACCAGTTGGCCTTGGAGATGCTTGATGCCCTCGTAGTCGATGGCCTCGAGGGCGGCATCCAAGGCCGCGGGATAGTCGCCACTGTC
>JAAXIE010000194.1 GCA_012270525.1 Dehalococcoidia bacterium
CACGTGTGGACCATCACGTCGGGCAGCGAGGCCTTCACCGCTCACGTTCTGATGGACCCCACGTACCCAGGTAGCCGGGAGGACCTGCTGGAGCGCATCTGCGGCATCGCGCGCACCAAGTACGGGATATTCCACGTCACCGTTCAGCTGGAGCAGTCTGTGTCCGATTGCGGCAACGAGAACCACCATGTGGACCACTTGGCGGCCATAGTCAGAGAGGCCAACAAACCAAGGAGATTCGTATTCATTTGAGGGGATAGGTCCCCGGCCTGCCACCCACTGAGGGACTGGACCGGCCGACTACCTCTTGAGGCGAAAAGCAAGGCCCCCGCATTTGCGGGGGCCTTACTTTTCGGAGTCAGGTCTGCTTTAGTGGGCATGGGCGTGTTCGTGGATATGGTGCTCGTGGGTGTCGCACTCGTGGATGTCGTGGACATGCCCGGGCTCGTCGGCGTGGTGGCAGTGGGTGTCGCACTCGTGGATGTCATGCTCATGCTCGTCGGCGTGATGCTCGTGGCCGTCGCACTCATGGATGTCGTGGACATGCCCCGGCTCATCGGCATGGTGCTCGTGGGTGTCGCACTCGTGGACGTCATGCTTGAGCATTTGGGCTCCTCCTATCTCGTTATACATTGAACACAAGGTGGCGGCATCGGCCAGTCGAAGCGGAGGCAACTAACACCGTTAGGGCCACTTTCGCCGATGGAACGGCCTAATGTCAAGCAGTACCGGTGACAGACGCAAGCGACCCGGAGGCTGGCGGGCTAGCCTCCGATTTCTGCCAACTCGTCGAAAGCAGTCAGGGGTTCGGGTTCCAGGAGTTCGCCAGCATCGACTTTACTTCTGGTGGAAGCCAAAGCCCGGGTCAAATCATGTTCGGGCGGGACATAGATTTCTCCGGTGCGCAGGAACATCAGACCTGTGACCGGTTGTCGCCCAGTGGCGTGACTCAGTGCAGACGCGTACAGGGCCAGTTGGGGCAAGTATGCCTCGGAAGCATCGGCGAGGGTCTGCCCTCTGATGTCGTCGGTCTTGAAGTCCAGTATGTGCCAATCGCCGTTGGCTTGGTAGGCCAAGTCGATGGTCCCGTGTACCGGCACGCCCTGCCAGTCCCAGGAGAAGGGCATCTCAAAATAGGTGCGGGTACTGGTGTCGCGCAGTGTCGCAGCAAGAGGGCTGGCATCCAGCCGGTCGAGCATGGCGTCCACCTCGGCAACCACCCGCGTTTTCGTATCGCCACTCAGGTTGGTGTCCAGCCTTGAAGCGAGGACGGTGAGATCGGGGCGACGCCCACTGGTGAACCACACCTCGATGCCCATGTGGGCTAAGCTGCCCCGCACCAGTCCCATGCCGTCGCCGTGATGAACGTATGCATGGGCTGGCGGAGGTTCCCGCAGGGCGGTTACGGGCGTGCTCGAACGCAGGGGAATGACTCGCGGACGAGCCACCAGCGGGGGCATGAAGTCTTCCTCATCCCTTTCGCTGGGAGGCTCGATCGCCGAGGGAGGTGTGCGGGAGATTTCCACAGGATCGAACTCAAGTGCGGGGCGAATTTCCACGCCCTCAGTGGACGCGGATTCCAACGCTCCAATGGCTACGGGGAACCAACCGCCGTCCCGCCCGGATTCGTCTCCACTGATGTAGAGCAGGTCCGCCGCTCTGGTGGCGGCCACGTAGAAGAGACGCTTGTGTTCAGCGACCTCCTCGGCCTCATCGAGAGCGAGCAGCCGGGAGTAGAAGCCGGGTTTGGGGCGGGAACCCGGGTCATCCGGTTCCTGCTTCAGAGTGACGGAGATGCCGTCTTCGATGCGCCACCTGACCGGTCCGTAGGTGGTACGCGGCTGGACATGGGCCTCCGGCACGAACACTATGGGGAACTCCAAGCCTTTGGCCCCATGCACGGTCAGCAGGCGGACTGAGTCGGAGTCATCCAGCACGGCCTGGCCCTCTCGCGTCTCGAACTCATCCCTCCTACGCCTCACGTAGGTCACGAACTCGTCGAGGGAGCGGTCGGCCAGGGTACGGGCCAACCCGACGAACTTGCGTACGTTGGCCAGCACCTGGTCACCACCCTGGAGCGGTGCCCAGGATGCCTCGAAGGCCGTCAAAGACAATGCACGTTCCAGCAATTCATCGGAGCGATAGAAAGGCACCCTTTCGCGTAGTTCACTAAGCACTCCGGCGGCGTGAAGGCACAGGGGCCGGGCATCCTCCGTGATAGTGTCCGGCGGGTCTTCAAGGGCCCGCATGAGACTGCCCCAGCCGGCTCGCAGGGCCAGCAGGCTCCGGTCGTCTATCATGAAGAGGGGAGACCGCAGAGCGCCTGCCAAGGCGAGGTCGTCGTCGGGTTCCGCCAGCCAGGCCAGCAGGTTGGTGAGGTCTAGGACTTCCTGGCGCTTGAAGAACCCTGCCCCAGTGGGCGTGCGGTAGGGCACTCCGTGACTCTCCAGGGCCTGCTCGAAAACGTGGACGTTAGTGAGCCTCCTCAGGAGTATTGCCAAGTCGGAGGGTAGGGCCTTGCGCAACTCCCTGGTGCCACGGTCCCAGACTGGCCTGCCTTCCCGTAGTAGCTCCGCTATCTCCCGTGCAACGAAATCGGCTTCGGCCCTGCGCCGGTCATTGTCAGCCTCGCCTGCATCCCTTGACTTCCCCTTGGCGATGGGGGTGATCACCAAGTGGGGGGCTTGGGGCGCAGCAGTGCCCCGCCCGGACATGGCCTGCATCGGGGCTTCGAAATCCTCCGTGGCGTCGGCAAACACGTACTCGAAGAGAGTATTCAGCGTCCCCACCAGCGGATCGTTAGCGCGGAAGGAGCGGCTCAGGGCATGGATGGCCCCACCGCTGGCCTCAATCTCTCCTTGCAGACGGGTGAAGTTTCGCACATCGCTGCCACGGAAGCGGTATATGGCCTGCTTCACGTCGCCCACGAAGAATCTCTGAGGGCGCGGCGAGTCGCTATCCCCGCCTTCGGACAGGAGCCGTAGAAGGTCGATCTGGGCAGGGTTGGTGTCCTGCAGTTCGTCCACCATCAGGTGTAGGAAACGGCACCGGTATTCTGCGGCGATTGCGGGGTGGTGGCGCAGTAACCGAGTCGCTTCGAGTTCCAGGTCGAGATAGTCAAGGGCTGCCAACTCCTGCTTTCGCTGCTGGTACCGCCTGCATGCATCTCGAAAGAGGCCTCGCAGGGATGCGAGCACTTCGAGGGCGGTTTCGTCATGCTCGTTCCAGCGGGGCAGTTTCTCCAAGTCTTCGATTCGCTGGCGGAGATGGACCCAGATATCTCGGATGCGCGAAATATCGACCCAGTTCCTGGCACTACCGGCACCTAAGTTGATATGTCGCTTGCAGACCAGCAGCCTCGACACCAACTCGGAGGCGTCGCCATCCCTGGGGTCGCCCAAGTCAAGCAGGAAATTGGACATCCTGTCGCAAAGCGCATCCTGCCCTGGGCCGGTATAGGCTTGGGCGAGCCACTCCACGTCTTCTATGAGCTGTGGGCGCATCGCTTCCACTATTGGAACCAGTTTGGCGTCTAGCAATCCTCGAATGTGGTCGCGCCAGCCCTCGATGTGGTTGCCCGGAAGTGCCCTGAAGGCGGCTTCTACCTCATCCCGGCGCTCCACCATGCGGGGTAGTTCCATGGTGGCTTGGTAAACGCCAAGTTCCTGCAGGGCTAGAGCGCGGCGGTCGTCGGCATCGGCCGCTTCTTCCAAGGCATCGAAGCAGGCTTGTGAACGCTCGAACTCTGCCTCATCTTCGGGGAGGATACGGGCTGCAGGATCAAGGGACGCCTCCACGGGATGTTCCCGCAGAATCATGTGGCAGAGGGAGTGGATGGTGCCTATGATCGCCTCGTCGATATCACGGCGGTGATGGGCCAAATCGTCGCGGGTGAGCAGTTCACTACGCACCCGTTCGCGCATCTCCATGGCGGCTGCGTCGGTGAAGGTTACAGCGGCGATTTCCTGGATGCGGTGCTCCGCAAGCAGCGACACATACCGCTCCACCAGCACCCGGGTCTTACCGCTGCCAGCCCCCGCAGTGACCAGCACATCGCGGCCACGCTCACCGACCATGGCGGCCTGTTCGGGGGTTAGTCCCAGCGTTTCCATCGACTGAACTGGTTCACGCGGCAGATATGACGCATCGAGCAGTAGGAAGGACACCGCACCTGGGGGTTGACCCTGAAGTCCCCTGATTCCACTGAGTTACGCACGTCTCCAGCGACGGTCAGGATGCTCTCTATCGCGGCCGCGTGGTCCTCGCTCGCGGAGTCCAAGGCCCAATCGGTGTTTTTAGGGTTCAGCCAAGCATAGCGGGCGACCACTCTGTTCGCCGCGGCCTCCTCCCGACCCAGGTAGCCATACAGCTGCAACTGGACACGCTCTCCACGGACAACTTCGCCCTCGGTTATCGCCCTGCCCGACTTGTAGTCCACGATTACCACCAAGTCGTCACCAACATCCATGCGGTCGACCTTGGCCACGACCTGCAATGGGGGATCGAGAGGCAGCGAGGCGACGATCTCCTTTTCCGCCCCGGCGATGTGCTTCACGCCCAACTTCTCGGTGTTGGCCGCTTCCTTCCTCAGGAGTGTCGCCAGTTGTTCCAGTGTCTGGTCTGCCTCGAGACGCCACAGGGCAGCACGGCCAAATCCGTATTGGGCTGGAGCGTCGTTCCATATGCCCCTGCCGCTGCTCCAGAGGCGGGATGACACCTCATCCATGGTTGCGGGCGTAAGCGGCTCGCCGCTGGCTACCAGGGGCTCCAAGGCATCCCGCAAGACGTCGTGTATCACGGTACCCCGGGTGGCGGCGTCGGCCCCTTCCACCTCCTGATCCAGTTCCTGGAGGCGTAATCCATAACCGCCATAGAACTGGAAGGCGCAGGTCCTGTAGGACTCCAGCCGGCTGGCGCTCCATCTGGCATCCTGCCGGGTGAGCCAGGGCGTCAGGCCGGGTACCAGCTTCCCCTCATGGTCGTTGGCGTGACCAAAGGACCGGCGCCTGCTCTCGACCTTGGCAGCGACTCGCACTATGGGCCAAGCAGGCTCTCCCAAGGGACGCCGTCGTTGGAGGCTGCTCCACCCACTGGCACAGGAGATGGCCAACTCGCGTCGTGAACTGGTGCGCTCCGGCGTGGGCAGCCGTGGTTCCGCGAGCCTATCCGAGGCCTCGGAAGGGTAGTGATGGGAAGCGGAAGCGGGGCGACCCCGTTCGTCGAGCCTGGTCTTCCAGACGGCCAGGGTGCTGTCGGCACGAGTCGAGGCTGACATCCACAACTCGTCTTCCGTGAGGCGTCCTTCCGGGGGAAGGTGGAGACCGGCTTGGTTCAGGGCAGCTATGGCGGCGTTGTTCAGCAATCCAGCGGAAGTGCGGGGGGCGGGGAACTCCCCTGCAATAAGACCGCCGACCGCCACGAAATCAAAACGCAACCCTTGCAGGGTGTGCATGGGGGCTAGAAGAACTCCGCCAGCCTCCCGCAACAGCACGACAGGGGCGTCCAGCTTCGCCTCAACCCTGGCACGGAAGGAGGGGAAGTCCTCCTGGTCACCTCCCAGCGTCTCATGGGTCGATGCGAGTTCCTGGAGGTAGCCCCGCAGGGCTTCCATCTCCACGGCCACGCCGCGATTTTCCTGGGAAGCCGCGCGGACGAGACCGTTTCCGCCGAAGAGTGCCTGCTCCAAGCGACGCGCATGTTCCGCGGTGGTGGAAGGGGGCTGCTCCAAGATCTCCTGCAATGCGAGCAGGGCGGCCTTCAGGCCTTCCGACGACTGCCGTTTGAGCTGTTGTTGGGCTTCGGAGAACTCCTCTCCTTCCGACTCCACGCGCAGACCATCAACGATGCGTTCCAGCGCACCAAGGCCGGACCAGAGATTCTTCTCCCGGCCGTACCGGGCAATCTGGGCTACGTGCCCGCGGTGCAGGCCCCATTGGGGCAGGTCTGCGAAGCCACTGGAAAGCACGGATATCAGATCGCGCAGACGCCATCCATCCTCTGCCAAATGCAGAAGGCGCCGCATCCAGACTCCCAGCGGGCGCGTGTTGAGACGCTCCCCGGCGGCGGGGTCGAGGGGCAGGTCGTATTCGGAGAACACATGGCGCGCCAAGCTCAGGTGTGGGGATGCCTGTCGGAAGGCAAGGGCGAAGTCCGACGGGCGAAGGGACGGCTCGTCGGTCAAGCACTGCTTGATTTGCCGGGCGATGGCCCGCAACTGCCCCTCGCGATCAGCGGCCTCGCCAGCGATTATGGTAGGTGCACCGGGCGTGCCATTTCCTTGAAGTTCCACGACGTCTGTTTCACCGAAGAGGCGCAACTGACGGGGGACGTGGTGGAGATGGGAGTAGAGTTCCACCACGTCCATTTTGGGGAAGAGGCGAAGCAGACGCTCGTAGTCATGTCCGGACCGGGTGCTTGCCTTGGGATCCATGGTCACGCACATCTCGACGCGGTACGCCGTGGCTTCCAGCAGGGCAAGTTCGGTGCCCCGGAACAGATGAAACCCGTCCACGACTACTAGCTGCGGTGCCTGACCACCAGCCCGTATGGCTCGTGCGGCGGCCAAGCCGGTCTGGACCGGGTGCACCCAGGCCCGTCGCTCAAGCTCCGCGACGTATGCTGCGTAGATGGAGGCCAGTGCCATCAAGCTGGCGGAGCCGCTCTGGTTCGCGGCCTCGGACAAGGCCTGCGGATCGACTGCCTCGGCAAGCAGGTCGCGAACCGCGGTGCGAATGAGACTTGAGAGGCCTTTCGTCGCTGAGATGGGCTTGAAATAGGAACCGGGGCCGGTCTCGGTCTGCGATGGGACAGTGCGATGCAGAAGCTCTTCCACCAAGGCCTCCGAAGGAAACCAGGTGTCGGCCATACCGCGACTGAACCCGCCGATCGTATCTACCCGCAGGCCCATCGCGACGCCGCAGCGCTCTACCAGCCGTCGCCGGAACTGGTCGCCGTGCCTGACCGTGGGCACCAACGCCACTGCTGAAGCAAAGGGGTCAGCCTGGTAGAGGGCGGCAACGCGAGCTACGACGTGTTCCGTCTTGCCGGAGCCGGGTCCGCCAAGGATAAGGGTTGGGTTGGGCATGAATGGATTCTATCCCACGTGAACGAAGTGGGGTACCTGCCACCCGGATGGGCGTCTAGATTGCCGCTCCTCGGTTATTCGTCGGGCAGTCTGCCTTCCTGGCGCAGGTGCAAGCGGACCAATCGTAGCTCGTCATAGGAGAAGTCCGCACCGAGGAACTCCCAGGCAGGCTTGAGGAAAGCACTGCCGCACATGTGGAAGGCCTGCTGGATTTGCGTCAACCTGTCCGCAGAAGGGAGCAGGTGAGCCAGATTCAGGGCCTCACCATGGTCGCTGATGCGCTCCAGGTGGCCGAGTATGGTTGTCTCGGCCATGCCCCGCTCCTGGGCGATTTCGGTTATGGACAGGCCTTGAGACAGCAGTTCCTTGGTCGTGATATAGGTCGCACCCAGGACTCCCGACCGTCGCTCTCGTTTACCCGAATCCGGCTGAGGGGCGGTACCTTGTGCCAGTGCGGCATACGTCGCGGCCGGAAGGCCGCTGGTCTCGGCATAGGACCGGATCACCTCTAGGAAGTCCGGCGCGTATTCCTGGAGCTTGACCCGGCCAACGCCGGGAATGCGGGCAAAGTCCTCGACGGTCAGCGGGACCACGGCGGCCATGTGTCGCAACGTTACATCCCCGAAGACTACGAAGGGAGGCACGTTCCGTTCCTCGGCCAAACGTCGTCGCAGGGTGCGCAACAACTCGAATAGCTCTCCGTCGTACTCCCCCGTAGCTGGCGCGTTGGTGGAATGGCGCGTTTCGGCCTGCTTCCCCCCGTCGGTTCCTGGTGTTTGGGGACGGGCCAGGGTCAGCCTTTTGCGTAGCTGCAGGAACTCGCGCCCATCCGGGGTGACGGCCAGCACGGCATACTCCCCTTCCTTCCGGACGAGCAGACCTCGTTCCCGCAGTTGTCCGATGATCTCTCGCAGCTCGACGCGCTGGAAGTCCTTCACTATCCCGTACACGCTGAGCCTGTCGTGGCCGAGATCGAGGACCCGTTTCTCCCGGCTGCCGGTCAGCACCTGGATGATATGGACTGCTCCGAACCGCTCGCCGGTGCGGACCACCGCCGAGAGTATCTTCTGCGCAACATCCGTGGCGTCGAAATCGTCGGTGGCGCGAAGGCAGGTGTCGCATCCACCGCAATTCGCCACCGTCCACTCTTCGTCGAAATACTCCAGGAGAGTGCGACGGCGGCAGGCGGACGATTGGGCGTAGTCCACCATCTGGACCAGCTTCTGCCGCGCGTTCTGCTGCTCAACCTGGCTCTCGATCTGGTTGATGAAATGGTCCTGCCTGGCTTTGTCGCCGTAGGCGAAGAAGAGCACGCACTCGCTGGGAAGACCGTCCCGGCCAGCGCGCCCGGTCTCCTGGTAGTACCCTTCGAGGGACTTGGGCAGATTGTTGTGCACCACCAACCGCACGTCCGGCTTGTCGATACCCATGCCGAAGGCGATGGTAGCCACGATTATGGGCACCCTGTCCCGTATGAAGTCCTCCTGAGTCCGCCGTCGCGTCTCTGGGTCGAGCCCGGCATGGTAGGGCCGGGCTTGGTAGCCCCTTCTGCTCAGAGCGTCCGCCAGTTCCTCCGTCTCGCGTCGCGAGAAGCAGTAGACGATGGCGGATTGCCCGCGCCATTTCTGCAGTAGCGACATGAGGAGTGGGAGCGAGTCGGACTTGGGATAGACGGCATAGGTGAGGTTGGCCCTGTTGAAGCTGGAGAGGAATACCTGGCCCCGCTGCAGGCCCAGTTGGCTGATGATGTCCTCCCGCACACGTTCCGTGGCGGTGGCGGTCAGGGCAATCACCGGAACGTTCGGGAAGTCCTGTCGCAATTGCAGAAGGTTGCGGTAATCGGGGCGGAACTCGTGCCCCCACTCGGAGATGCAGTGGGCCTCGTCGATGGCGATGAGGCTGATATCCAGACTGCGGAGAAAGGCCCGGAAGCCCGGCAACGCTACACGTTCGGGTGCTACGTACAGGAGTTTGACATGCCCTTGAGACACCTCCGCCCGCACCTGTTCCATCTCCCTCGTGGACTGTGAGCTGTTGATAGCGCGTGCTGGGATGCCATTGGCGTTGAGGGCGTCCACCTGGTCCTTCATCAGGGCTATGAGCGGGGAAACCACCAGGGTGATTCCCTGGAACATCAGGGCAGGCAACTCGTAGCAGAGGGACTTGCCGCCCCCGGTGGGCATGAGCACCAAGCTGTCGCGCCGGTCCAGGACGCTGGCGATTATCTCTTCCTGCAGGCCTTTGAAGCTGTCGTACCCGAAGCGGGACTTGAGGATGGTCAAAGGGTCCGCAGCGGTTTCCATGAAGATCGAAAGTCCCTCCGGCCGGATAGTCCGCAATGAATCACTGGGCCAGCGGCGACGGCTATCTTACTATTCCCAGTTTCATCCGGTCAGGCGCAGGTATCACGCCCAGATGCGAGGAGAGAACTCCAGTGCCCCGCATGTAAACGCATTGTTCTCCTGGCCTGGCTCTGTGGACGCACGTCGGTTGGCATTGTGCAATACTACTGCCATGACTCGATGAGGACATTGGACTCTATACTGTCCCAGCAGAGAAGACGACTGTTCCATTGGGGAGGTGCACCTATGCGATTGCTTGAGTTGACCATGCCCCTCAATCACGAGCACATGGCGGATGAAGTGCTTCCGACTGCGACACCCTTCATCGTTGCTCCCGGCGGGCACCCGTTGAAGGGCTTCTCCCTCGGAATCGAAGCGGGCACCTGCCTGACGCTGCCCTCCCAGTTCGCCGAAACGCGCAAGACGGCTCGCCTGAATGAAGTGGAGTTGGAGAAGCTGACCATGCGGGAGACGGCCGTTCTCGACTTGCCCAGGGATGGGGGCGAGGTGACGGCGGCCGAGGTCGATGCGGCATGGCGGGCGGGCAACGTAGGTCATGGCGATGCCCTGCTGGTTCGTACCGGCTGGGGAGACAAGGACCTGTACGAGCGCCCAGGCTCCAGATACATGCTGGGGTCGCCTCATTTCACCGAGTCCAGCGCGCAGCATATGGCCGCACGAATGCGGGCCAACGGCAACGACCTGCTTCTGACCGACATGGCTGTCATCGCCATGCCCCAAGCCCACATGATCCCTGAATGGTTTCCCATAGCCCCCCGCCCCGAGCCGTGGCCTTCGCGCAAGGCGGAGGGGTACATCCGCTCCTACACGCCGGAAAAGGCAGCAGCCGACAACGGCGCGGCCATAGCCTTGGCCTCCGCGGGGATCATGACCGTCAAGCGGCTCGTGAACTGCGCTGCCATCAGGGAGACGCGCATTCGCATCATCATTGGGCCACTGAAGCTCATCCGCGGGGTGGGTTCCACCTGCCGTGTGGTGGCGGTTGAAGAGTAAGGAAAGCGGTTCCCGAATAAACGAGAACATGAGTACACAGGAGGCGTTCAAATGCGTCTGGTAGACCTCTCGATGCCAATCTGGGAAGGGGCCGGTTACGGCGAGATTCTGGCCATGCCCAACTGCTCGGTGCAGTTCTCCGAGTACATGTTCTATGACGTCAATGGCATTCGCATGACCCACCTGAAAATCGACGACGAATCGGGCAGCCCCTTCATGACCCCCTACCAGGGCTCTCCCCATCGCCGTGGCCCCCTGCGCGAAGGCAATATCTACACATGGCGCCTCGACGAGGTGCCCCTGGAACGACTCATTCTGCGGGACACGGTTGTCCTCGACGTACCGGGCGAGGACCAGCATGTCATCACCGCCGAGGAGATCGATGCTGCGGTGGCCCAAGCCGACTATCGTGAGGGCGACGATGTGCTGGTACGCACTGGTTGGGCCACCAC
>JAAXIE010000204.1 GCA_012270525.1 Dehalococcoidia bacterium
TCCCGGCGCAGGTTGGAAACCGCTCCCAGGACATATCCCTTGTCCTTGAGCCGCTGCAGCACTGGCAGTACGTCCTCGAACAGTTCGAAGTCCTTCTGCACCAGCATCGCCATCTGCCACACCTGGTCGGCCAGCTTCAGGTTTACGTCCACCCCGGCGGCGTGGAGGATGCGTCGCTCGTACTCGGCGAAGAACTCGGCGCGGGCTTCGGGGCTGCGCAGGGCTAATGGCGCCTCGGCGTTGGCCTCATTAAAATACTCGTCGGCCACGGCGTAGCCTCTGCGGATGTCACTCTTCCTCAGGGTTAGGCCCAACTCGCGACAGGACGCCTGCTGGATCTCATCGAGGGGCGGCCAGAAGCGCATCAAGGTGTTGTAGAGGTCGAAGAATACAGCCTTTTTCATATATGACGCCAGATGGGCCTGGTGCCCGCTCCCCGCTCGCACAATCCCATGGAAGGGACCAGATTTCGGGTCAGTTCGTGCATTCTATCACAAGAGCCAACTTCAAGGGTATGTCGTGCGACTCAACGTGAGACTTAGGCAGTTCCTGAATACAGCACTGGGCGTCATATTCCCTGTCAGTTGTCTGGGCTGTGGTGTTGAAGGGACCTACATTTGCGCCAGTTGCGTGGATGCCCAGCCACGGTTGACGCCCCCCTACTGCTCCTACTGCGCCGAGCCTGATTCCCGCACACCCTGCCGACGGTGTGATGCTGCCCCCCTCGCGTTGGACGGGATCGTGGCACCGTTTCTCTTGGAGGGAGCCGTTCGCGAGGGAGTGTTGCAGTTGAAGTACCATCAAGTCCGTGGTCTGGCCCCGTTGTTTGCGACCCTGATGGCACCAGCCTGGAGGACAAGAGACGTGACTGCCGACCTGGTCTTGCCGGTGCCACTACATTCGCGCAAGCTGCGCCAGCGAGGCTACAACCAGTCGGCCCTTCTGGCCAGGTCCTTGGGTGAAAGCCTCGGACTCCCCTTCGACGGTTCGGCACTGGTACGGACGCGCGACACCGGGACACAGGTGGGCTTGAGCCGGGACAAGCGGGGGCAGAATGTGCTGGACTCCTTTCGCTGCAGCGGTGCCGTCGACGGAAAGACCGTGCTGGTCGTGGACGACGTGGCGACCACTGGCAGCACGCTATCCGCCTGCGCTCAAGCGTTGCGGGATGCTGGTGCAACCTCGGTATGGGGCATCGTCCTGGCAAGGGAAGCCCGTCCGTCACCATGACAACACCTTATTGCCTCCCGCCCCTTTTCCCGCTAGCCTGATTACAGGCAGGGGACCGACCCCGCACGGTCTGCCATCCCCGCCATTTCTCTGGAGGACGGAACATGCGATGCCCAACCCTGGACGTATCCAGCCCCCTGCGTCTGTTCCTTACCAGTGTGCTGGCAGATACCGCGCGACACACCGCGGCCAGCCTTTCAGCTACGGGCCCGAATCCGGTTCCTCCAGCGAATGCGGCTTACGCGGCGCACCTCAGCTACAAGAAAATGAGTTCCAGATACGCTGAGTGCCGCAAGTTGGTTGCGTTCCCAGTGGACCCTGGATTCCAGCATTCCGGAGTTGCGGGGTTGCGCCTCGGCTAGCGCAGGGGCGTGCCTATGAAGCCTGGGCCGAAGCCAGCCGCGTTGGCGGCCCATGCCCCTGCCACGCGCCCGCTGAAGAGGGCCGGGCCCAGCATGGTCCCTTCCAGGCCAGCCTTACCGTTGATGTGGCCGCCGGCCATACCGGCCAACTCGCCTGCCCCGAACAGGCCCTGGATCGGCTCGAAATGGGCGTCCAGTACCTGGCAGCGCAGATCGGTCTTCACACCGCCGAAGCTCTTCCGGGACAGCGGGAAGAACTGGATGGCATAGAAGGGGGCCTGTTCCACCTTCTGACGCCCTGTCAGGGGCCTGCCGAAATCCGGGTCCCTTTCCAGTCCCTCGTCGATGAACGCGTTGTACCGGGTGATGGTCTCCTCCAGAGCAGCCCCGGGAACGCCTGCTTCCAAGGCCAAGCCCCGCAGGGTCCCGGCCTCTTTGATGTGCGGGGACTTCTGGAACAGGTCATCGATGCGGTCCCAGTGCTTGATGAGCCCGTCGCGGTAGTAGGGGTCGGAAATCTCCACGGTCTCCCTGCCTGTCTGGTCGATGACGGCCCAGCAGTAGGCGGGGTTCTGTGCCAAAAGAGCAGGCGTGGCCGATGCGCCCCCGCTGAGGTTCTCGTTGTGAAAGCGTTGCCCCTGGGCATTGACCCAGACATAGTCGGGCAAGCCCCTGACCACCAGCCCGCGTTCATTGTCAGGGTCGCGGTAGTCGGGCGTGGCGTAGGCGTACATCCATACGTCGCTCATGTGGGTGAGGGCCCCACCCACATCGGAAACCAGCCTGTGGCCTCGCCCGGTGGCCTCCACATGGGAGCCTCCCAGTATCCGGTGCGGGCGCAGGTCGGGGCGATACTGGTAGACCATCTCTACGTTGGACATGAAGCCGCCGGATGCCATCACCACGGCGCCAGCGGTAAGGTCGCGCTCCTCACCCCTCAGCTTGTCGCGCACCCTGACGCCGGTGACACCCTCCCCGTCGGTCAGCAGTCCGACAGCCTCAGTGTTCATGTACCAGGCCTCGATTCCCTTGGAGCGGGCCGCAGCCTGCATCGCCTCGAAGATGGCCTTGCCGTTGCCTGTCGGATGGTGCCATCGCGGGACCGTGTTGCCCTCTTGGTGGTTGAAGCCATCCCAGACCACGCCCATGGCCGTAAGCCACTCGTACAGGTCATGGGCGGAGTGTTCGATATAGAACCGGGCCCACTGCTCGTCGGCCGAGCCCTGCCCGAAATGGACCCAGTCGGAGAATGCCAGGTCTGGGCTGTCTTCGATGCCCTTCTCCCGCTGGAAGGCAGTGCCGACCATGCAGCAGCCACCGCCGGAAATGGCAGTAGCCCCACCCGGCTCGTGATGCGAGTCGACGAGGATCACGCTGGCCCCAGCATCATGGGCGCCTATGGCAGCAGCTACTCCCGCCCCACCGGCACCCACCACCAACACGTCAGCATCTCGTCCCTTCTCCATTCGCGCTCTCCTCCCAGTATGAGTATGACTTCAGTCGTACCAACATTGCAGGAACGATGCTATTTGCGAGGCTTCTATCTGTCAACGTTGGCTGGCAACGTTGGGCTGGCAACGTTGGCTGTACAGGCGTTCCGCGTCCGCCTGCGCAGCGAGCACCGAAGCGGGCTATAATGCTACACGAGTACGGCCATCGAGGAGGGATCCCGACATGCCAGGCCCAACGATCACTGTTGCCATGGAACACTACGACCGTCACCTTCCCCTGCTGGAAGGAGCGGTCCAAGGGGACGGGTTTGAGATCGAAGCCGTGCATGTGCGCACCGAAGCAGGCCGCCACGAGCGGATGCTGCATGAACAACCATGGGACGCAGCGGAGCTATCCCTAGCCTCCTACCTGATGGCCAAGGCGCGGAACGCCGAGCTTACCGCCGTGCCCGTCTTCCCCCGACGCCTGTTCAGCCAGTCGCAGATGTACGTCAACGTCAACTGTGGCATACAGTCTCCCGCGGACCTGATCGGCAAGCGGGTGGGTCTCCGCAGCTACCAGACCACCCTTTCGGTGCTGGCGAAAGGCGACCTCGGACACGAGTACTCCGTTCCGCTGGACCAGGTGGTTTGGGTCACCAGTTCCGATGAACCGGTGCCCTTCGACGCCCCGCCGGGGGTGCGCATCGAACGCGCCGACCGGAGTATCGAGACGATGCTGGTGGAAGGCGAGGTACAGGCTTATATGACCCCCCGGATGCCCCGGGCCTTCGTCAATGGAGCCCCCCAGGTTGCGCGGCTCTTCAGCGATGCCCGGGCCGAGGAGGAAGCCTACTACCGGCGAAACGGCTTCTATCCCATCATGCACGTTCTCGCCGTCAAGCCGGAGGTAGTGGCGGAAACGCCCGGCGTTGCAGCAGGCCTGATGAAGGCCTTCGAGCAGGCAAAGGACATCTGCTACGATTACTACAGTGACCCGAACTGGAGCCACATGGCGTGGGCCCCCCATCACCAGGTGCAGGAGATGGGCATCATGGGTCCCGATCCCTGGCCCAACGGCGTCGCTCGCAACCGCGCGAACCTGGAACGGTTCATCCAGTATGAACTGGACCAGGGCCTCATCAACCGTCGCTTGGAGGTCGACGAGCTTTTCGTGGAGTCGACGCTGGATACGTGAACGATGTGGAACGGCGTCAACAGCGGACGGATTCTACGGGCAGGCCTATTTCCCCACGGTCCAGTTCATAGAACTCGCAGTAGCGACACGTCGACGTGTCCCATCGTAACGGGAACCCGTCCTTCTCCAAGGGAGCGTTCAGGGATGCATCGGTGAGATAGGTCTGCATCTCCAGGACGCTCTAGCCGATGGCCTCGATGCAATGGCGGAGATCGTGTTCTTCGAAGGAGTAGTCCTCGGCATAGCCTTCCGCCAGGTATTCCACTCTCGTCCTGATCTGGAACAGGGGTACTCCGTACGTCCGGTGTACGTACAGGGCGTAGACCAAGAGTTGTTCGCGTCCTCCGTGCTGGCTGTAACCCGATTTCCAGTCGACCACGACCCAAGACCCGTCCACGGTGGTGTAGACCAGATCTGGCACGGCGTAAACTGAGATCCCGTTCACATCGAAGGTGCGAAACTTCTTGTCATCGTTGACGACTATTTCGAGAGCGGACACCGCCTGCTGAAATCCGCTAGACCTCAGCAGGTTTCTGAGACACTCCCTTATCTGCTCGCGTCTGCTCGCAATCGGACCTAGGTTGTAGTAGAACTCCCGCAACATCTTCCTCGTTCCAGGAGAACATTCCCACTCAGCCAGGTCCCAAGACTGCCTCCATGCAGTTTCAAGTTGGAGGAACATGACACGGTACAACTCGTCTTCGGTGGGCACTATGCCGCTATGCCGGGCCCGTCGTATACCGACCGAGGCTGCTTTGTGGACGGCATCGCCTATTTCCAGTGGAAGACTGGTGAGTTTCTTGAGGCGATATGCGAGGCGGGCATTTTCGGGGGCGTCGTCTTCCCAGCCATTGTGCGAGGCGTAGTAGTGGTAGTAGTACTTGCGCGGGCACTCCCGTAGCTTCTCCCGTCGGCTGTACGACCAGGAGAACTCTGGGTATTCAGTACGCTCGCGAGGCATAGCGTGGTCTGCAGGTCAGCGGCGGAAGCGGAGCATGCGGAAGCCCTCCGCGTACTGGCAGCCAGCGGTCTCGCCAGCCGCCCGGGCGTTCTCACGCAAGAAGCGCCCGACGTCCAGACCCGGCCGTTCGCCGACCTGGCTGCGGTGGCAGAGCAAGGCTTCGATCTTCGTGTCCATGGTCTCGGTGATGTCGACGAAGGAGTTGGGATCCTCGGATCCCCAGAGAAGGCACATGCCAGTCTTGTAGGGTTCGAGTCCTTCCGATTGCAAGAGTTCGAGGAAATGCAGCCGGTCACGGGCATAGGGGAAGGATGCGTCGATGCTCACCTGGCCGGCGATGCGGTGATCGCGGTGCCAGTAGTAGTTGCGCCGGTACGGGTCGGGACAGAGCACGATGTCGGGGCGGAACCTGCGTATGGCCCTTACGATGTCCTTGCGGAACTCGTAACTGTCTTCCAGGTCGCCATCGCCGTAGCCCAGCATGACGACGTCCTTGACGCCGAGGAGGGCAGCGGCATCCCGCTGCTCGCGTTCCCGCGTCGTTGCGACGGCTTGGGTATCGGCATCAGGGTCTGCGCTGCCTTTGCCCCCGTCGGTGCAGAGGACGTAGTAGACCTCCACGCCTTCCTTCACCCACTTGCCGACGGTTCCAGCGCAGCCAATCTCGGCGTCGTCGGGG
>JAAXIE010000034.1 GCA_012270525.1 Dehalococcoidia bacterium
GGCTTGGTGACCGCGGTGCTGGTGGGTGCTCTCACCGGTCCCTACCGCGTCGATAACTACGGCTGGGAAGCCTCCTACCAGGTCACCAACAAGGTGTCGGTGGGCACCTTTCGCGCCCCGGGCCAGTACGAGGCCGCCTTCTTCCGCGAGCGCCTTCTCGACATCGCCGCCCACGACCTCGGCATCGACCCTGCCGAAATGCGCCGTCGCAACCTGGTGCGACCCTCGGAGATGCCCTACCGCGCTGGCGACCTCCGCCCACCCGGCTTCCCCACCATGATTTACGACAGTGGCGACTACCACGAGTCCCTGCGCCTCGGCTTGGAAGCCATCGGCTACGAGGAGTTACGGCAGAATCAGGGCCAGCTTCGTGATGGCAAGTACCACGGAGTCGGCTTGGCCTGCTTTGTCGAGAGCACCGGGACCGGCCCGCCCACCGAGCCAGCCCGCGTCTACGTCAGCGGTCCCAGGGATGTGGCCGTCCACATCGGGCTCACCACTCTCGGCCAAGGCCACGAGACGGTCATGGCCCAGATCTGTGCCGACGGCTTGGGCGTGCCCATCGAATACGTCACCATCTACCACGGCGATACCGACCTCCTACCCTTCGGTGGAGGCACCTTCGCCAGCCGTGGCACCGTCATGGCGGGCAATGCCGTCCATTCCGGGGCCCAGCAACTCCAGCAGCGCATTCTCGACGTCGCTGGCGGCTACCTCGACGTGCCTCCTGAACAGTTGGAGTTCGTCGACGGCGAGGTGCGACGGGCTGGTTCCACCCTCGAAGGGCCCCTGCTCGAACTGGGCCAAGTGCTGGAACTGTCCCGCCCCAACAGCCGCTACAACCAGGGCGAAATCGGCCTGGACGTCACCGGCTACTTCACCCTGCCAGCCATCCCCTTCGCGTACGGCATGCACGCCGCCCGTGTGGCCGTCGACGCCGAAACGGGCCAAGTCGACGTTCTGGACTACGTGGTCGTCGAGGACGTGGGCCGACCCGTCAACCCCCTGCTCGTGCACGGCCAGAGCGTGGGGGCCGCGGTCCAAGGCATCGGTGCCACCCTGTTGGAGGAGTTGGCCTACGACGAGAACGGCCAACCCCTGGCCACCACCTTCATGGACTACCTGCTGCCCACCAGCACCGACGTCCCCAGCCTGCAGAGTTTGGAGCTGGATGTCGCCCCCGCGCCCAGCAACCCTCTGGGCGTGAAGGGGGCGGGGGAAGGCGGGATTGTATCCACCGGGGCCGCCCTCGGCAACGCCGTCTCCAACGCGCTTTCATCCCTCCGCATCCAGGTCCACGACCTGCCGCTCAGCCCCTCGCGACTGCGGCACCTCATTCGCCACGGCGGCCAGGAGTAGGTAAGTGACCACCGGCAACCCAACCGCCAACGCCCTCTACTACGGAGATAACCTAACGGTCCTGCGGGAACACCTACCCGACGAGTCCGTCGACCTACCTGCCCGCCTTCCCGCCTGCGAACCAGCCCAACGCCATCACCCGGAAGCCGAGCAAGGGCGCCTCGCCTAGAGTGTTCAGCCATGGTCGGAAAGGGCCGATCCGAGTGCTACCACAAGGGCTCCCGTGAGCCAGCACCGACCCAAAAAGCAAAGCCCACAGCAAAGGCGATTCCCATCACAGTGAAAACCGCCTCACCGACGGGGTGACCATTGTAGCAAGGCCACCAACCGCGACAGCTGCCATGACCCCGAATGCGGCTCCACCCAATAACCCCATCATCATGTCCCTCCATGAATCGTTATGTCAAGTATACAGTTTCTGGGAATATCTGGGAAGCCCAAGGGACGCCCATCGTAAGCCATAAGGAAGCCATGAATCTGACGGTCGATAAGAAGTCTGACGCCCTGTACCTGCTGCTTGATGACTCCACCATCGTGGAATCAGAAGAAGTATCTCCCGGCGTGGTGCTCGATTACAACGAGTCCAACGAGGTCGTGGGCGTGGAAATACTCAGCCTTTCCCAGCGTTCCTCCACCGTCGACCTCTCCGCCCTGGAGTTCAGGACCAATTAACCTCGTTCACCGGTTCACAAGCCTTCAGTTATGGTTTCCAACTCGTCCAACACTTCGGAAAAGACCGGGAACTGGCGCCTTTCCAGGATCTCGTGGAACGCTTCCTTACCGGTGTCCGGATCGTAGACCCGGTGATGATATTCATCCTTATCTTCGTGGAGATTATGATACTTGAGGAGTAGGTGTTCCCCTCGCAGCCAACCGATATAGGAATAGGAATAGCAACGGACTCGAAGCGTATTGCCTGCGTGTTGGGTCTCGAACCACTTCTCCACCTCCAGCACCACGTTCTTTTGGCAATAGACCAGCCCGACTAAAGAAATTTCACCCTCGTCTCCATGGGAGAAGACGAGGGTGTCTGGCGTGTCACTTACGAACGGGTGCTGGTTCAGCCGGGTTTCGTGGATGGTCCGGTAGTGGTCCCAGGAGTTCCATCCGTGAGGGTCGCCCTGCGGATCAAGACCGTTCCTTGATAGGCGGAATACCATCTCAGCACCTCGGCGGTGGGGCGGATTGCGTCCAATGCCAGCAGGGTTGCCATCTTCTCGGTGGACATTTCGTACCGCTGCTCATATTCACGCAGCCTCTCGTTCAGTTCCGCCAAAGTGGTCTCGCTGGAAACGTTCCGCACAGGGATGGTCCGCTTCACTCGCGTGGTCATACCCGCCTCCTGCCTCTCCGTCCTGTACTCACTCTATCCGAACGCTCACTACGGCGCAAGCGTCCAGCAGTTGTCATCATGCATTGCCGGGGTTCCTCGCTCCCGCGCCCTACCCCATCATCAACTTGGTCCAGTACTTGTAGAAGGCCCTGAGGTTGCTGTCGCTGTA
>JAAXIE010000304.1 GCA_012270525.1 Dehalococcoidia bacterium
GGTCCCGCTCGATGGAAATATTCTGCAACTGGGGCACTCCGATGGGGGTCAGCTCGAATCCCTTCACGTAGTCACGTACCAACACATAGTAGTTATGGTGGTACAGGGGCACTGCCACCCAGTCGGCCAGAACCATCTCTTCCACCTGCTGGTACAGGCGGGCACGGCGGTCCGGGTCAGCCTCCACGGCCGCCTCCTCCAGCAATGCGTCCACCTCCTCGTTCTCATAGGCGAACCTGTTCTCAGAGCTTTCGCTGTGAAAGAGAACGTGCAGGAAATTCTGCGGGTCGGGATAGTCCGCACACCATCCCGACGTGAAGACCCCGTACTCCTCGTTGTCCAACCGCTCCAGGAAATCCGAGAACTCGAACACCGATATCGCCTCGACCTCCAGGCCCAGGTGCTCCCGCCATGCCCAGTGAATGGCGTTATCACCCGCGAATGACACTATCGTAGGCAGGTTCTCGGCCCCGCCGTAACGCGACTCCCTCAGCAGTTGTTTGGCCGTCTCCGGGTCGAACGCCGGGGGCTTCAGTCCCTCGTTGTAGGCCGGCAGATCCGGTGGCACGAATCCAGCCGCCCGCCGGGCTAGGCCCTTGAGCGTAACCTCCAGTTGCTTCTCCGTTTCCATTGCCATCCCCAAGGCCTGCCTCACCATTGGGTCGTCGAAGGGTGGATGGGACTGGTTGAACCCCAGGTAGGACGTGCATAGGCTGGTCCCTTCCCTGAGTTGGTCGTTGAGGGCGTTGGCTGGGTCTCTGGCCCGGTCGATGTTGTTGACATAGATGCGTGTGTAGTCGATTTCCCCGTTCTCGTACATCTGCATTGGGTTGCCAGCGAAGATGCGGTACACCGCATGGGTCAGTGAAGGCGTACCTCCATACCAGTCCTCGTTACGCTGAAGGACCATCAGTTGGTTCTTCTCCCACACCTTCAGCTTGAATGCGCCGGTACCGTTGGGCGCGTCGGTCCACTGGTCGCTGGTCTCCACGTTGGCCCGGTCCACGACGAAGGAAGTGGGGTAAGTCAGTTTGGCCAGAAAATAGGAGAAGGGGTCGGTGATGGTTACGCGCAGGGTGCGTTCGTCCAGTGCCTCCACCCCATGCAACGCGCTGGCTTCCCCGGCGATCATCTCGGAAGCCCCCACGATATCTCCAAGATAGGTGCCTGCCACTGGTGAGTTGGTGCCAGGATGAAGGGCCCGCTCCCAGGAGTACTTGAAGTCATGGGCCCTCACGGCCCGCCCATCATGAAACCGGGCATTGTCCCGCAACCTGAAGGTAAAGACAGTTCCCCCGCCAGATACCTCCCACGACTCGGCCATATCCGGCACGACCTTCAGGCGGGTATCCAACTTCACCAACCCGCTGAAGATAGCCCCGGCGATGTCTCCCGCCCCGCTGCGGGATAGGGCGGGATCGATGGTGACAATCTCACCCCAGTACTGGAACAGCGAGTCCTCTCTGGATATGTCGGCGGGCACGGGTGATTGCCCACGGAGGCTCTCGTTGGCTCGGCCTACGCCGGAGATTCCCGCTGAGTCCTCCTGTCCTTCGGGTTGTTCTTCGGGCGAGGGCCAAGCCACGGCAGCGGAGATCGCGCCGATGGCAAGAAGGACAAGGACTGCGAATCCCTTGAGCATGCACCAACTATAAGCAGGATGCGGGCTTCCGTCGAATGGGAACCTTTCCCGCCTCCGGTTCGTCGGTATGTGCAGGACCCTGCAAACCATCAGGAGGGAGTGCGATGACCAAACTTCTGGCAATCTTTTCCTTGGCGATAGTTGCCTTATTCTCATTGACAGCCTGCGGTGCAGATGGGGCTCCCGAGAGGGAGCCAACCTACCAACCGGCACCCCCCGTCGTGACTCGCGCCGCCCCTGCTACGGTACCCACCCCGTACCCTGCGCCTGCCCCTGTTGCTCCCGTACCTGGCCGAGCCACGTCTGTCCCAGCCCCTGTGCAGGCAGAACCCACGCCAGCCCCGGCCGCTGTGGACGCCATACAAGCGGCTATCACAGCAGTCGGCGAAGCGCAACAAGCCGGGACGGAAGCAGGACGACCCGCGGGTACACCAACCCCCGCCCCCTTAGCGACCCCTGGCCCTTCCACCGCCCCCAGGGGACACGATTTTGTCCTAACCGCACCAGCCCCCAGAGGGACTCCTTCGGCTACCAACTTCCGGGATTACCTGCGGGAACGGTTCGTGTCCACGGCCGCTGATGCCGTATCTACCTTTAGCCTCGATACCGACCGCACCTCCTACTATCTGGCCCTGCACTGGGCCCGGCAGGGCTATGAAGTAGACCCCGATTCCGTGCGCGCCGAGGAGTGGATCAACGCCTTCAACTACGGCTACCAGCCTCCGTTGCGGGCCGACAGCTTCGCCATCACCAGCGATGTCTTTGGGCACCCGATAGACCCCGAGATGCACATGGCCCGCATCGCCTTCCAAGCTCCCGCCATGGACTATGACGCCACCCCGGTCAACGTAACCCTGGTACTGGATGCTTCGGGGTCCATGAGCCAGGGCAACCGGGTCGCCATCGCCCGCGAGGCAGCGGAGAGTATACGGCAGAGCCTGAGAAGCCATGACCGCATCGCAGTGGTGCAGTTCAGCACGGAAGTCCTTCGCGAGTACACGGTGGAGCACCGGAACCCCGACGACCGCGCGGTGGCTCGCTCCATCAGCCGCCTGACCCCCCACGACTCGACCAATGTCCAAGCCGGACTTAACAGGGGCGTACAGCTTGCAGACCAAGCCCGCCGTGCCAACCGTGATGCCTACAACTACATCATCCTGATGTCCGATGGAGTGGCCAACGTCGACGCCACCGACCCCTTCGCCATTTTGGAGTCGGCCCACGACCGGGATGATGACAACCCACTGCGCCTGATCACCATCGGAGTGGGCATAGAGAATTACAACGATTATCTGCTGGAGCAACTGGCCCAGCACGGCAACGGCTGGTACCGCTACCTGACAGATACCTCGCAGGCACGGACAACGTTCAACCGCGAAAACTGGCTGGCCCTCTCGATACCCTTCGCCGACCAGACCCGCGCCCAAGTGACCTGGGACCCGGACCTGGTCGATTCGTGGCGCATCGTTGGCTATGAGAACCGCATCACCTCGGACGAGAACTTCGCCCAAGCCCGGAAGGAGTTCGCCGAAATACCGGCTGGCGTTGCCACCACCGTCTTCTACGAACTGGACCTCAAGAACCCGGCCCTTGGCAGGATAAGCAAGCTAGCCGACGTGGAACTTCGGTGGGTGACCCCCTCCACGGGGGAGTCTAACCGCCAGCACTCGAGTGTCTTAAGCCCTGGCGACATACGGTTCGGGGCCCTTCAGGACCCGCTGCTCCGGTTGGGGGCGGTCGTCGCCCTCTCCTCCGACCGGTACAGCAGCCTGCCCCACGCGGACGCCCACGGTCCCACAGTCCACGAAGACCTGCTGTATTTGAAAGAGCACCTGTGGTCGTTGGAAAGCCCGTTGGGAAACCTGGATGCCTACAAGGATGTTGCCTTCCTGATGGAGCACATCACTCGAAATTCCCAGGACGCACTGCGCCCTTCCGGCTATACCCGTTAGACTCTAGGGGCAACGTACCCGCT
>JAAXIE010000175.1 GCA_012270525.1 Dehalococcoidia bacterium
CATCGGCATCACGGGGCCGCCCGGCGTGGGCAAGAGCAGCTTGGTGGATGCCCTCGCGCAGTTGGAGAGGGTCGACGGGAAACAGGTGGGCGTAGTAGCCGTGGACCCCAGCAGTCCGTTCAGTGGAGGGGCCCTGCTGGGAGACCGGGTGAGGATGCAGAGGCACTACCTCGACCCAGGAGTGTTCATCCGAAGCATCGCCACCAGAGGTACGGGGGGAGGCGTCCCCAGGGTGATCAAAGGGTTGGTTCGGCTTCTCGATGCGGCGTCCAAGGACGTGGTGCTGGTGGAGACAGTGGGGGTTGGCCAGACCGAATTGGACGTGATGCAGGTCGCCGACACAGTGGTGGTCGTCCTGGTCCCGGAATTGGGCGACGCGGTACAAGCCCTCAAGGCTGGCCTGATGGAGATCGCCGACATCTACGTCGTGAACAAGGGAGACTTGGGCGGTGCCGACCGGATGGTGAACTCTATCGAGGCAATGTTACACATGGGCACTGCCAACGACGGGTGGACGCCTCCGGTGCTTGTGACCCAAGCGATAAGGGATGCAGGCGCGGGCGATGATTCGGGCATAGGCAAGCTGAAGGCAGCCATCGAAGCCCATGGCCAGTACTTGGAGCAGACCCATCAGCTGCAGGCGCGGCGGGACGAGAGACATGCGTCGGAGTTTCTCTCCGTGGTGGAAGAGGAACTGGGGCTGCGGACCCGGCAGATAGCTCTTCAGGACCCGGAAATAGGGGCTGCGTTGGCGGCGGTTCAAAGGGGCGAAGCCGAGCCGTATTCGTCCGCGTTACGGGTGTTGAGCGACCCGTCTTTGGGCAAGAGACTTTTTTCCGAACGCTACACAGAGTAGCCAACGGGCCCGACATGCGGCGGAAGCCGTGCGCGGGCCCTATTTTTGAGGAGGGGTGGCCGATGAGCGTAGTCGGTATAGACCTTAGCGCGTCCAGTAAGAGACCCAGCACGTACCTCGTGTTGGATGAGGAAGGGACGGTGGGCGACATAAGTTCCTTCAAAGCCATGGACGAACTTCTCGGGATGCTGGACAGCCGGGGTCCTTCGCTCGTTGCCATTGGGGCCCCTCTAGGGCTCCCTGCAGGCCTCTGCTGTCTGGAAGAAAGTTGTTCCTGCAAGCTGCCTGAGGGCAGGAAGGGTCGGGTAGCCGAGGAGGAACTGGCGGCTAGGGGAATTGGCTGTTTCTATACCAACAAGCGGTCAATCATCGTCAAGCTGATTTACCGGGCAATCGAGATGCGGACCGAATTGGAACAGCGTGGCCAGAGAGTGATGGAGGCATACCCCTATGCTACGAAGGTGAGGCTGTTCAATGGGAAGGTCCCGGCCAAGGGGAAACCCGAAAGCCTGATGTTCCTGCGCCGGAGATTGCCGGAATTCATTGGTGGCTTGGAACCGTATGCCAAGGACCTGAACCACGACCGTTGCGACGCGGTGCTTACGGCTTACACTGGTCTCCTGAGCCAGTCGGGCCTCACAGAAGAGGTCGGCTGCGAGTCAGAGGGGTACATTACCATACCCTTGGCCCAGTCCCCAGGAACGGTGGTGGCGGCTCGAACGGCGTGAGGGCAACGTAGAAGCCTGGGGCTATGGGCTTGAACAGGGAGAGTTCTGCCCCTTCAGGTCAGACGCTTTCACCAAGCTCCTGGAGCCGCTGGCGCAACCGTTCCACCTCGCGCTCGGTCTCCCGCCGGCTGGCAGCCTCCCGGTTAGCGCGCTCCACCTGCTCGTAGGCAGTGAGCAGATAGGTCTCCGTTGCAGGGTCGTACCACCGAAGCTCCCCTGCTTCCCAACAGACGAACAGGCCCAGTATCTCGCTGTAGCCGTGGCATCGAGCTTCCTCCGTCCACACCACGTCCACTGGTTGATACCTACCGTCTATCAGCCGGTCTCCAGCAAGGGCCGCCTCGTGGTAGCGGCCACCCGAAGGATCATAACGCCAGTACTCACGTATACCGTAGGCCTCGTAGTCCCGGCGCTTTTGCGTGTAGTCCACGGTGCCTGTGGTCTTTGAGGCCACCTCAAGGGCGAAGTCGGGAGGCTTTCCTACACGATCGATGGCGTAGCCGTCTTGTTGAAAGATTCCCCCTGTTTCCACGTTGAAGGCTATCAACAGGTCCGGAATACGGATCCCCTCTCGCTGGCTGGGGTGCCATCCCACAGGGACTTCTCCCATCACCAAGGTAGTCTCCGGCGACCCGAAGTGCAGTTCCAGCGCGGACAGGTGACCAGGCCGGTATAGATACATCGGGTTTTGCATGTCGTCCCGTGTCGGGAAGTCGGGGAACTGTTCTAACGTCCCGTAGTTGGTCGCTGAAACATTAGGCTTGCTGCTCATCGTAGGCCTCTCAACGGACGACACCGCACCCAAAGGTTGGCTGCTGGCATCATATCGCCAGCCCTCTCCCGGTTTGGGGGCTAGAAGCTACCGGCCCCTGCTAGCATCCGTCCTGGTTGCCCCCGTCACCTTGACGATTGCCGCCCAGGAATGGCGCCAGCATTGAGGTGAATTCCATGGGGAAGATGAACT
>JAAXIE010000312.1 GCA_012270525.1 Dehalococcoidia bacterium
GTGCCCTCCAACTACCTGGAGCTGGCCCTGTGGCTGGAATCGGACCGTATGGGGTTTCTCCTGGATGCCCTTGATCAGCCGCGCTTCGACGTCCAGCGAGACGTCGTAAAGAACGAACGGCGCCAGAGCTACGAAAACCGGCCCTACGGCATGGCCGGTCTGCGCATCCAGGAAGTCCTGTACCCCGCGCCCCACCCCTATCACTGGCCCACCATCGGGTACCACGAGGACCTGGACGTGGCCAAGTTGGAAGATGCCCATTCCTTCTTCCGGCAGTACTACACTCCCTCCAACGCAAGCCTGACTATCGCCGGCGACTTCGAGCCCAAGAACGCCATGGAGCTTGTGAAGAGGTACTTCGAGGACATCCCGCCCGGCCCGGGCCTCCGCCGCATCAACCGCACCGACTCTTCCCTGCAGGGAAGAGTCGAGCTGACGCTGTACGATCGTGTGCTCGTGCCTCGAATCTTCCTGGCATGGCCCACCGTTCCCAAGTTCCACCAGGATGAGGCCCCGCTGGCCATCCTTGCCGGCATCCTTGGCAACGGCAAGACGTCCCGCTTGTATCGCAGCGTCGTCTACAGCAAGCAGGCCGCCCAGAGAGTGGCCGCCCACCACGACGACCAGGAGATCGCCGGGGACTTCAGCATCGACGTTACTGCCTCCGAGGGCCGTTCGTGCGCCGAGATCGAGGAGATAGTGCAGCGGGAGCTGGAACAGGCGTGTGCCCAGCCCCCCACATCCGAGGAGCTGACCCGCTCCAAGAACCGGGTGGAGTGGCATCACACCAGGCAGATGGCCAGCATCGGAGGATTCGGCGGCCGGGCTAACCGGTTGAACTCCTTCAACGTCATGGCCGGAGACCCCGACCGCATCAATCGAGACATGGAGCGATATCTGTCGGTGGAAGCCGAAGATGTTATGCGCGTAGCCAACACCTACCTGGGGGATGACCAGGTCAGGCTTACCGTTCTTCCCGAACCCCAGCACAGCTCCGCGTACTCCCCTGTTGACCGCACCGTCAAGCCCGATCCTGCTTTGCAGCCCCGATTCGAGCCCCCGGTGCCTCAGAGACACAAGCTGGCTAACGGGATGAACCTGCTCGTGGTCCGTAAGCCGGAGATACCCATGATTGCCCTGGGCGTCGTACTGGGTACAGGGTCCGTTGACGACCCAGCCGGTCTTCCCGGCTTGGCATCCATAACATCGACCCTTCTCCAGGAAGGGACCACCTCTCGTTCCAGCGAGGACATCGCTAACGAGTTCGAGTTCTTTGGCAGCCAGCTGTCCATATCCACGGGTAAAGAGCACATGATGATCGGCGCCGAATGCCTGGCCAGGGAGTTCCCCAGGGCTCTGGAGCTGGTCGCCGACGTGCTCTTGAACCCCACCTTCCCCGACGGGGAAGTGGAGCGGGTGAGAAACGAGCGCCTGACGACGGTCCGACGCTTGAAGGACGATCCAACCGCCATGGCCGACCTATTGGTGCCTGCCCTGATGTACGGCAGGGATAGCGCCCTCGGCCACCCCGCCGCCGGGCTGGCCACCACCTTCGAGACCATCGGACGGGACCATGTGGCGGGGCACTATGCATCGTCTTTCTTCCCCGGCATCGCCACGCTGATCGTCGTGGGAGATACAACGCCTGAGGAAGCCCTGGCCCTGGCTGAGGAGCGCTTCGGGCACTGGCGAGGCTCAGGCTCGGAGAGGTCTTCCAAGACACAAGACTCTAGCGGGAACGGTGGACCCAGCATCTACATGCTGGACAAGCCTGGCGCCGCCCAGTCTGTCATCAGGGTTGGCTACTTCACCACCCAGCGTCGTCATCCCGACTACTACGCCTATGCCCTGTTCAACCATCTATTCGGCGGACAGTTCACAGCCCGGCTGAACAAGAATCTCAGGCAGGACAAGGGGTACAGCTACGGTTACCGCTCCTGGTTCGAGTGGCACCGGGAATCATCCCTCTTCCTGGCGGGTGGCGCGGTGCAGACGGAGGTCACCGCCGACGCCCTCAAGGAGACCATCAAGGAGCTGGACGAGGTAAAGGGCGCGCGGCCCGTTTCCTCCGAAGAGCACCGGATTGCCCAGGAAGGCCTCCTGCGCCAGTATCCCTCGGCCTTCGAGTCCTGCGGGCAAATAATGCAGCAGCTGGCCCAGATAACGTGGTACGACCTGCCCGACGACTACTGCAGGCACTTCAGCGACAACCTGGGCGCTGTTACCCTCGGGGATGTTAACCGGGTAGCGGAGGAGCAGATGGGTAAGGAGCCGACCATCGTGGTCGTGGGAGATAAGGCTGTCGTTGGAGGCGGCCTGTCCGGCTTTGGCAGGGCTGTGTGTGAGGTGGACCATGAGGCCCGAGAGATTTGACCTGGGAACCGAGATGTCGTTAAGGAGGGTCTAGCCATGGGTGGCGCAGATTCTGTGATGTGGTCCCTGGAGCGCAACTGGGATATGGTCGGCGCTGCGCTGGAAGGCCTGGATGAGGAGACAGTCGCCCGCCAGCCTGCTGAGGGCTGTAGCTCCATGGCCTGGACCCTGTGGCACATGAATCGGGTCGTGGATATGTTCATCCAGTCCAGACTCCAGGACAAGGAGCTGTTGTGGACCAGCGAAGGGTGGGCCGGGAAGTATGGAATGGCGGGTGATGCCAAGGTGTTGGGCTATTCAGCCGAGGAGCTGGCGGACTGGCAGGCCCCGTCCCTGGAGGTGCAGCTTGGGTACTTCGAGGCAGTTAAGGAGTCGGCGAGGGAGTACATCCGAACGGTCACCAAGGACGACCTGGACACCAAGGTGATATTCCCGCCCTCATCTCAGACCAGAGAGCACACCATCGCCACCGCCCTTGGGCAGATGGTGTGGGACAACGTGGCCCACGGAGGCCAGATCGCCTACCTGCGGGGAATGTTCAAGGGCATGGGCTGGCACCGGTAGCGTCCATCGCCGATGGATTCCGGCTCGGAGGCCGGTTCAGGCGTAGGGACGAAGTTGGCAAGGTGGTTGAGCAATTGCGAAGGCAGCTAGCTTGCAGAGTATTGACGGGTGCTATCCCACTCACTCGTCATTCCGGCCCCTGAGCCGGAATCTATTTGCCACTGCCACCATAACCTTCAAACCCGCAAACCTCCCCTTAGAGTTCCGCTCAAGCGGGGTTTTTCTCCTCAATCAACGCTTCTTTCCAGGCTCGCCTCCACCACTTTAGCACTTTCTCCCTGGCGAGCGCCGACTCCATCGTTTCATGCAGCTCGTACCAGACCAGGCGGTGTATACCGTATCGTTGAGTGAATCTGTCTGCCAGGTCGTTCTTATGCTGCCACACTCGCTGCACAATGTTGGATGTGACGCCGATGTACAGGGTGCCATTTAGCTTGTTGGCAAGGATGTAAACGCAGGGGAGCTTCATATGTCCTTGGGGCGATTACACAAAATCACGGAGTGCCCTTAACCTTGCCGATGGATTCCGGCTCGGAGGCCGGAATGACGAAAGGGGCGTGG
>JAAXIE010000316.1 GCA_012270525.1 Dehalococcoidia bacterium
ACCCTACCGGCGAAGCGATAGGGGGGGCAGATGCTTAAAATATCAGAATTGAGGCGGCATGTCAACCTCGCATAAGGGCGCACGAGGACACTTGGCCTGCCGTTTCTTGACACCCTTGATTCCCCGTACCTACCATGGGCCACCTTCTCCGAGCCATTGGCAACCGGAGTCAGCAGGGGGAAGATTCATGAATCTGGGCCTGTTCATGATGCCGTTGCATCCGCCTCACCGTTCCATCGCCGATTCTTATGACCGGGACTTGGAGCTCATCGCACTCGGCGACAGGTTGGGTTACCGCGAGTGCTGGGTGGGCGAGCACATCACAGAACGGTGGGAGACCGCCCCTTCCCCGGAACTGCTCATCGCCAAAGCCCTCGCGATGACCGAGCAGATCGTGCTGGGAACCGGCGTCACCCTGCTTTCGGTGCATCATCCCGCCGAGGTAGCCCACAGGATTGCCATGCTGGACCATCTGGCGAGGGGCCGCTTCTACTGGGGCATAGGCATACGCGCCCTGACTACCGACCTTTCGCTGTTCGGCATCGACTCATCCGACCCGGCGGCGGTGGCGGAACGCTCTCGTGAGGCCCTACAGGTCATCCTCAGCATGTGGCAGGCGGAGAATGGGCAGTACGACTTCGAGGGCAAGTATTTCCAGGTGCACGCAACCCGTGGCGCACCGGAGTTGGAACGCTACCTCTATATGAAACCGTACCAGTTGCCGCATCCCCCCATCGGGGTTGCATCCACCTCACCGGGCTCGGAAACGATACGCATCGCTGGAGAGCGGGGCTGGATACCTATGAGCAGTTCAAACCTGCTGGAGCGGGACCTCTTCCGCCACTGGGAGTTGATTCGCGAGGGGGCTGAGGCCTCGGGCTTGCCGCCGCAGAGGGCGCGCTGGCGCATCGCCCGGGATGTCTACGTGTCGGAGTCGGACCAGCAGGCCCATGAAGAGGCGGCCGAGGTGTTGAGCAAGCCCTTCGTCATGCACCAGAAGCCCAACATCATGGCCCAAGGTCGCCTGTTCGCTCTGAAAGAAGACATCGAGATGACCGACGACGATGTGACGCCGGAATACATGATGGACCATGCATGGATAGTGGGCGGCCCCGAAACGGTGGCATCTCGACTGCGCCACCTGTACCACCAGGTGGGTGGCTTCGGCACCCTGCTGGCGATCACCCACGATCCCGACGACCACGGCTTGGAGCAACGCTCCCTGCGCCTCCTGGCCGAGGAGGTGGCTCCCCGCCTCGCCGACCTCACCGGTGAGTAGGCCCCTGTGACACGGGCCTTGGGCCAAGGCATCCGGGCATCGTGGGTGCCTTGACACTCCATAGGGGGCCGCCTACGATGGCGTCGCTTCAGGGCTGGTCCTATGAAGGCTTGTCGGAACGGAGGTAGGCACTGTGGCTGGTTCTAGCAGGGGGGCTGCTATCGTCGGCATCCACGAGCACGTCACCCGCTATGCTCCCGACAAGAGCGAGATGCAGATCCATGCCGAATGCGCTATCTCTGCGCTGCAGGATGCTGGTCTGTCCAAGGGGGACGTCGACGGGCTGTTTACCGCCAGCATGGGTCGCATGAGCGGCCTGGCGTTGGCCGACTATCTGGACATGTACCCCAAGGTTGCGGACAACACCAACGTGGGGGGAGCATCCTTCGAGTTCCACTTGGCCCATGCCCTCAGTGCCATCGTTTCCGGACGCATCAACTGCGCCCTCATTACCTACGGCTCTGTGTCCCGTTCGGGAGGCGATGCCGTTGGTACCGGTGGAGCATCGCGACCGGGCAGGGCACCGGTTCTTGACCCCATCCCGGACAGCTTCGAGGAGGTGTACGGGTTCACCACCGTGGGCTTGTACGCCATGATCGCGCAACGGCATATGCATATGTATGGCACCACGTCGGAGCAGTTGGCCGAGGTCTCGGTGGCCATGCGAAGCCATGCCTCCATGAATCCCTATGCCATGTTCCGTGACCCGATCACGGTGCAGGACGTGGTGAACTCACGCATCATAAGCTCGCCCCTCCATCTGCTGGACTGCTGCATCATCAGCGACGGGGGCGGTGCGGTGGTGGTCGCTTCCCCGGACGTGGCCCGGAACTGCAAGCAGCGTCCCATCTGGATTTTGGGCGTCGGCGAGGCCTTGGCCCATCAGGGGGCGGGCAAGCGAGACTTGATCGAGATTGCCGCCAAGCAGAGCCATCCTCATGCTTTTGCCATGGCCGGAGTAAGCCATTCGGATATCGACATGGCCATGATCTATGACTCCTTCACCATCACCGTGGTGGAAACGCTGGAGGACTTGGGTTTCTGCAAAAAAGGCGAGGGGGGCGACTTCGTTGGCGGTGGAAGGATAAGGTTGGGTGGCGAGTTACCCATCAACACCGATGGCGGAGGGTTGTCGTCCAACCACCCCGGCATGAGGGGGATCTTCTTGCTTCTGGAAGGCACACGCCAGTTGCGTCATGAGTTCGAGGGGGAGGCCAGGCAGGTGCCCAACTGCAACCTGGTCCTTTGCCATGGCACGGGTGGGACCATCGGTTCCAGGCATAGCGGTGGCACCGTCATACTGGGGAGGGACTAGAGATGCCTGACTGGAGCAAGCCGATGCCCACCATGTCGGGCGAGACCCGTCCCTATTGGGAAGCCTGCCGTCGTGGCCAGCTGCTCATCCAGCGGTGCGACAGTTGCAACGAGTACCAGTTCTACCCTCGTGGGGTTTGCGTCGCCTGCTTCACCCCTAACATCAAATGGGTGCAGGCCAGTGGCAAGGGAACGGTCTGGACGTTCACCGTCACCCGGCAGAACCGGGCCCCAGGCTTCGCCGAGGACGTCCCCTACGTGCTGGCCCTGGTTGAGCTGGAAGAGGGCGTCAAGATGTTCACCAATATCATCGACTGTCCTCCTGAAGACGTGCATATCGGCATGCCGGTCGAAGTTACCTTCAGGCGTGCCAGCGATACGATGAGCGTTCCCTATTTCCGACCGGCGTCGGGATAATCACGCGGTCGGGTTCGGGACTTCCCGTTGCGCACCGTAGCCCTGCTGCTCAGCATGGACGGCTAGTTGATCGAAGGTCTCTCCAGCTGGGAATCCAGGGTGCCTTCGGGCCGGATGGGCTGCATGCATCTCGAGGAATGACACTGAGCTGAGGCTGGAACCATGCAAATAGTTTGGATCACACTACTCGCGTTTGGCATCTTTGTGGCTCTGGCCCTGCTGGTTGGCGGTGCTTTCGTCCTGATCACACGGATCCGCAGCGGTAGCCCTCTGACCATCGACATGCGGGCACTGGTACGAATCTACCTGTACGTGGGGATCATCGCTGGCCTGCTGGTGTTCACCCAAGGAGCCTCGGAACTCATCAAGGCTGGCGCGGCGGGCATCGCTGGTAACGACTTCAGCTATCAGCCGGTGAGGGTTGCACTGCCTGGTCCCGCCGAGGGCCGGGCTGAGCATCCCCTGGAGTTGGCAGACCGCAGCGACCTCTCCCCGGAACAACTGGAAGAACTCAGCGTCATCCTCGAAGAGAGACGCCAGCAGGATGCCAAGAACCAGGAGGAGCGAGACCGATTGGGTCGCGAGCGTGCTTTCGATGAGGGGTTGATAGAGGGCATCAGCTTCGCCATCATCGGGGCCCTCTTATGGGCGGCCCACATGGCGGGCAGGGCTATGACCGAGAGGCCTGAGGACAGGGCAGGACCGCTGAACCGCGTCTACCTCGTGCTCCTCACCGTGATCTTCGGCATAATCACCATCGTGAGCCTGCCTCAAGCGGTCTTCGAGACCCTGAGGTACGCGGTGCTGGACCCGGTCAGTCGGGACCACGAGCCGGGGGAGAAGCTGGCTCTTTCGATAACAGCCTTACCCATCTGGTTGATCTACCTTTGGTACACGATACGTTCGATACGTCGAGCTAGCTGAAGACGCAAGAGGCCCGATGGCCCTCGCTGTTTCTGCAGTTCTCTCGACTGAGGACAATGGCCGCCCTCCCTTGGTGCTGGTCCACGGGGCGGCCAATTCCGCCCGTGTCTGGGGTTTTTGGCAGACCTATCTGGCAGATCTCGGCTGGTCTTCCTACGCCCTCGACCTGAGGGGCCATGGTGAGAGCCTTCCCGTAGACCTGTCGCATACCACCATGGAAGACTATGTTGATGACGTCTCCCGTGTGCTGTGCGAGCTTCGCCGTCCTGCGGTGGTGGCGGGTTGGAGCATGGGCGGTCTGGTGGCCATGATGGCAGCCGCCAAGGGAGGCTGGTCTGCCTGTATCGCCCTTGCTCCCAGTACCCCAGCGCGGGAAATGGACGCCAGCGTGGAGGTGCGTACGGGAGAGTTCGGCCCTGAAGAATACGGAATTACGAGCCCTAACCCCGATGAACAAAGGGGCATGTCGGATCTGGTACGGGAAGAGAGGCTCATCGCCCTCTCCTCCCTGAGCCGGGAGTCGCGCATGGCCCGGGACCAGCGTCGCAGGGGCATAGTCCTCGGTGCGCTTCCGTGTCCGTTGCTGTTGGTGACGGGCAGCCGTGACCGGGAGTGGCCCGCGCAACGGTACGATGATCTAGCCCTGCCAGCCGATCGCCTCACTATGCAGGGGGCCACGCACTGGGGACTCGTGCTCAATCGCCTCGCCATTGGCCATGCGGCCCCGGAGGTTATCGCTTGGTTGGAGCGGAACGCCCTGTAGCGAGGGCACTGTGGTTAGCGACGCGAGCCGACGGCCAGATGAGGCGCACAGGGATAAGGAGCGTCCGGGCTGGGTATCTACAGGGATGGGGGGGCTCTGGGCCCTAGAGCTTGAGCAGCTTCTGGAAAGGACGCTCGCTGCGATAGGGACCTACTACCGAGAGGTTAAGGCGCTCCTGTGAGATTAATTCGTTGGCCAGCCGTTGCACGTCGTCGGAGGTCACCTGGCACAGCTTGTCGACCACCTGGTCCACGGAGCGCACCTGGCCCTGAAGTAGCTCCTGTCCTCCCAGCCACATGGCCACGCTGCGAGTATCCTCCATCCGCAGTAGCAGCCGACCCTTGAACATCTCGCGGTTGCGCTCCAACTCGTCCTCGCCCACCCGGTCCCGCATGTGGTCCAACTGCTCCATGATGGCGGTGACGGCGCGCTGGCCCTTGGGGGGTTCGGTGCCACAGGAGACCACCATGCATCCGGTGTCGCGGAAGAAATTCGCCGAGCTATGCACGTCGTAGGCCAGGCTCTCCTTTTCACGCAGTTCCTGGAACAGGCGGCTGCTCATCCCGCCGCCGAGAATGGCGTTGAGCAGGTTCATGGCGTACCGGTCGGGGTGATCGAGGGGCACCCCGGGTAGCCCGACGCAGATGTAGGCTTGGTCCGTCCGGCGGTGCTCCAGGCGCACATTGGGCTGGCCGTTCCTCTCCTCCAAGGGGAGCCAGGAGCCAGCCTCACCCGGCTGCCATCCCCCGAAAGCGGGCACGATATGGTCCAGCACATCTTCATGCGTCAATTCACCGGCGGTGGCTATCACAGCATTGCCGGGAACATACTGGCGACACATGTATTCGTGAATCTCTTCCCGTTGCAGGGCGCGCACCGAGTCGATGCTGCCTCCGACGTCGCGTCCCATCGCTTGGTCGGGCCAGAGGGCCTCATCGATGAGGAGGTCGGCGCGGAAGCCGGGCTGGTCGTTGCTGGCGCGGAGTTCCTCGAGGATCACCTCCCGCTCCTTCTCCACTTCCACCGGGTCCAGTGTGGGGTAGAGGATCATGTCCGACAGTACGGATACGGCGCGGGGAAAGTGGTCGCGGGCGACCTTGACCCAGTAGACGGTCATCTCGCGGTCGGTGGAAGCGTTCATCATGCCTCCGACCCCCTCGATGGCCTCGCTGATATGCATGGCGGTGGGCCAGTCACGGGTGCCCTTGAAGGGCAGGTGCTCCAGGAAGTGGGAAAGGCCGGCCATGGCGTCGGTCTCATACCGGGAGCCTGCCCCGACGAAGACGGCAAGGGTCACGGAGCGGGTCTGTGGCATGGTGCAGGTGAGCACAGGCAGACCATTATCAAGGACGGTGCGTTCGTACATCGTGCCCCCGAAAGCCCTCGACGGGCCGGACTATATGTTGGTCACCATGACATCGCGCCCTGCAATTTGAGCGGGCGCGATGTCGATGGAGCGATTCATCCGGGGTTCTAACTGCCCAGCCAGCTGACGTCTCCGCAGAGGTCGGCGGGGTGGGGCTTGGAGTTGAAGATGGCGATCTGTTCCCGAGCGTCGCCGATGGTGGTGTCCAAGCCATGGCCGGGGTAGACCTGGGTGTCGTCCGGCAGGGGCATCAGCTTCTGCTCGATGCTCTCCTTGACCTGCAGGAAGAGCTCGGGTGCGCCGGTGCGACCCGGTCCACCGGGGAAGAGGGTATCGCCGGAGAACAGGTGCTTCCCGGTGAGGATGCAGATGGCTCCAGCAGTATGGCCCGGAGTGTGCAGGATTTGCAGCTTGGTGCTGCTCCCCAACTCGATGACATCGCCGTCGTTCAGGCGTTGTTCGGCGGGGGCAGGCATCTTGTGGGCATCGTCGGGGTGGACGAAGACGGGAACTCCGGGGGTGCCATCGCGCATTTCGTCCCAGCCGAGGGTATGGTCGCGGTGGCCGTGGGTGATGAGGATGCCCTTGACCTTGGTGGTCCCGACCTCGGCCAGCAGCTTCTCGGCCTCGTCGGGGGCGTCGATAATCACGCCCTCGCCGGACTCGGGGTCGGTGATGATGTACCCGTTGTTGTCGTAGGGCCCCATGTTGACCTTGACGATTCGGACCTCTCCGTCATAGTGCAGTGACATGCTTCGTCTCCCTATCGTACTCGGCGAATATATTACCAGAGGGTGCACTTGACGGCAAAGGCGGCAGCCCCGGCCTCCGGTTACCGGAGGCAGCTGGGCGGTATAATGCCTGACCATGAAGGTGGTAATCGCCCCGCAAGCCTTCAAGGGGAACCTTTCGGCCAAGGAGGCGGCCCAGGCCATCGCCCGTGGCGTCGCTCTGGCCGACCCTACCATCCAGTGTGTTCTCGCTCCGGTGGCTGATGGTGGCGACGGGACCGTGGACGTGCTGGTGGGGAACACCGGTGGACGTTTTTTCACAGCGCAGGTCACCGGGCCGTTAGGGGAAGAGGTCACCGCCCGCTGGGGCGTGATGGGCGATGGCACGACCGCCGTCATTGAGATGGCGTTGGTATCGGGGCTGGCCTTGGTGCCACCAAGGCGTCGCGACCCTCGCATCTCCACCAGCTACGGCACCGGTCAACTGATACGACAGGCATTGCAATACGGCTACCGCCGCCTCATCGTCGGCTTGGGCGGGTCGGCAACGAACGATGGCGGAGCAGGGATGGCCCAGGCCTTGGGGGCCCGCTTCCTGGACGAGAAAGGGCGCGAACTTCCCTTGGGAGGAAGCGCCTTGGTACGCTTGGCCTCTATTGACCCGTCTTTCCTGCAGCCGGGCTTGGCCGAGGCGGAGGTCATCGCGGCAACTGATGTGAACAACCCCTTGTGCGGCCCCACCGGGGCTTCCGAAATCTATGGACCGCAGAAGGGGGCTACTCCGGCTCTGGTGAAGGAGTTGGACTACGCGTTGGGCGTGTACGCCGACGTGCTCGACCGCAGCATGGGGAAGCACGTGGCCGATATTCCGGGTGCGGGAGCGGCTGGCGGGATGGGCGCGGGGCTCATGTCCTTTGCCAACGCGACACTGAGGTCGGGGATCGACCTTGTATGCGAGGCGGTGGATTTCGACAGCCGGTTGGAAGGGGCCGATCTGCTCATCACCGGCGAGGGGCGCATCGATGCATCTACCGCCTTCAACAAGGCCCCGGTGGGGGTGGCCAAGCGGGCCAAGGCGAAGGGCGTTCCCGTAGTCGCTCTTGCTGGAAGCTTGGGCACCGGATACCAGGCAGTGTACGAGCACGGCATCACTGCCGTGGTGCCCATCGGTGACCGCCCGATGTCTTTTCGCGAGAGCTTGGGCCGCACCCGGGAACTTCTCTGCGATGCCGCCGACCGCTCCATTCGCCTTCACCTAGCTGGCAAGCACCCCTAGGCAAGCTTGTGAGTAACCCCATTCCTTCCCCCGGAACGTAAGTCCGCCAGGTACCCTGAAGGAGNNAGCCCATCCTCTATCCTTGGAAGCCTTGGACACATGACCGCACGCATCGGCAGGCTCCATACAACACGCAATCGCCCCCGCGCCTCTTGGCCGCGTGCCCTTCTCCTTCATGGTCACCAGCATGCCGCTCCGGGAACCCAAATCGGAACGTTTTTCAGCTGGAATTCAGCTACGCCAGTCGGAACAATCGGAACAGAATCAGCTACGGGAAAACGTTTTTCAGCTACGCCCATGTTCCGATGCTCAGCTACGGTTTCACCTGCCGCAACCCTGGGCGTCCCGCATTCTCCAGCCCAGACCTCTCCCGCCCAGCTACGGATTGCCTCCGAAAACTCGCCCTCCGCTTCCCCTCGATCGGAACAGAATTCCAAGCTGTCTCAAAGCTGCAATCGGAACAGTTCCGACGCCGCATCAGCGTCCCCACCCCTGAATCCGCTCCAGCCAGATACAAGTCCTGCGGCATCGCCCGTCCCTTCTCCGTGCAAACTGGAACACGTCCCCAAGCTGTTTCAAAGCTGAAATCGGAACAACGAAGGCGCATGTGCAGGCGCGGCCTGTCCCAAGCTGGACTAGCGCGTCAGCTGATGACAAGGGCGATGCTCACCGGAAGATCACCCGCATCCCTGGGGACAGGTCGAGTTCGGACGCGACGCCGGCGTTTATTTCGAGGGCGTATTTGGCGGGTGCCCGGGAGCGATAGACTGTCAGTGCTGCGTCCGTTGCTTCCGGCTCCGGGTGCATCGTATGTATGTCGACGATGAGCTGCCCGGCATCGATGAACAGGATATCGAGGGGTATCAGGGTGTCCTTCATCCAGAAGCTCAGAGTCCTCTCCTCTTCGAATATGAACAGCATGCCAGCATCCGGGGGCAGTGAAGCACGCCCCGAAAGCCCTCGGCGGCGCTCCTCCGGCGTGATTGCAAGCTCGATGGCGAAGATGCGCCCTGCTAGCACCGCCTCACTGGCATGTTCGGGCTGGCTCTCATCTCCCGTGTCGGGGGTCGCAACAGCGGGAGGGGTCGTGGAGGGGGGAGATGCGGTCGGGGATGCAGCAGCATGGGTCGGGGCGGTGGCAGAGGGTGTGACGGTGGGCGGCGGAGCGGTGGGGATGGGAGAGGCGGTAGGGGCGTTGGTGGTGGCAACCGGGTTGGGTGGGGTCGTGATGGATGCTGACGGAGGGAGAGTGGTCGGAGCAGGGGCTGGAGTCGAAGTCGCGGGAGTAGGGGCCGAGGTGACTGGGGCAGGTGACGGGAAGTTAGCCTCGCGCACCACCCTGGCGTGACAGCCCGTGATCGCTACAGACGCCACGAGAACCAGCGTGATCAGGAGGGGGCGAAGCATCGGTCGATACGGTTGAGGCAGCGGGCGGCTACGGCTGCTGTCCGGTGCGTCGAGTCGCGCCCCTCACGAGACGCGCTCCTTCACGAAGGAGAGCACTTCTTGGGCCAACTCGATGGCGCGCCCGGCATCGGCCGCCTCGAACAGGTCGGCGGGCACCGCTCCACCCGGCAGAAAGTTGGGGTAGCGGGTGATGTCATGCCACTTGTCCAGCAGGATAGCGTCGGGCTTGAGGGCATTGAAATGAGGGTCGAACAGCTTGGCATCCTCGCACAGGTCTACCAGCGAGTATCCCCAGACGTCCTCCGCACCCTGGGAGTAGAGGAAGGCCTTCACACCCTTTTCCCCGGCCTGCTGGCTCATGAAGCATGCCAGGTTGTACCACTTGCCGTCGTTGAGATACTGGGCGGCTTCCAGGTCGGCCTCAGCCTGCCTCAGCCAGCGGTGGGCTTCAGCCCTCGGGTTCGGACTCATACACCACCCGTCCTCTCTCCACGGCGTAACGCAACGAGGGGTTGTTGACGCTCTCTTCCTCGAACTCTTCCGGCGTGTAGACAACGTAGTCCATGGCCACTTCCGGGTTCAGGTGGTAGGAGAAGAAGTCCTCCCGGCGCCCGTACTGGTAACCCCTGGCCGTCTCCTGGACTATGACCAGGTTCAGGTTGCTGCCTGGGTTCACCGAGCCACGGCCATGGGACCCGGTCAATACGACCTTCTGGATGCCAAGCTGGGGCATCAGGCCAACCACGCGGGTGAGTTCCTTTTCCAGCATCTGGCGTCGAAATTCGGTGAACCCGATCCGTACAGGCATGAAGGCTCCCATCAACCAGCAGCTTGGCCGTCGTCCCAGATGAGCATGTGCACTTCCCCGGGCCCATGCACGCCGATGACAATCTGCTGCTCGATGTCGGCAGTGCGACTTGGCCCGGTGATGAAGTTCAGGTAGGGGGCCATCCTTCCCTCGTCGTAGAAGGCGAGACGCCTCAGCAGGAAGAAATCTTCCAGGGTTCCCAGCACTTCCTGGGGACGCACGATGGCAAGATATGTTGGCGGTAACAGGGAGGTCAGCCGGCTGGTCGCTGGGCTGGGGAGCAGCACCACGGATCCCGTTTCGGCAATGGCATAATCCACGCCGGTGATCCCCAGTTGCGCACTGGCCGCTGCGTGGCGCATCGCTTGCCGTTCGCCGTAGTCCTTGCCACCCATCACCGTCGTGGTTGCGCCCCGCCGGGCTAGGGCCCCGTCCACGGGCAACCGGTCGAACAAACCCTGGGCTGACCGCACCACCAGAGAGGCCTGCGCCTGGTCTGCCACCTTCACCACGTGGTCGATCGCCTGCTCGGTATCGTTTGCATGGGCGACGTGCCAGCCTCGGGCTGCAGCCGTCTGGCAGAGCCTGGTCACCAGGTCGGCACGCGCATCCTCCATCAGGGACAGGGCTTCCTGGGCCCGCTGGCGTAGCTCCACTCCAGCATCGAAGGATGGAACCCCTTGGAGCGCGGGGCCGTTGCCAGCCTTGCCCAAGGCTTTTCGCGTTGCCTGCAGGAACTCCTCACGCTTCACTATCGGGCCCCTTGGAGAGCTTACGGTCCCACCTCTGGCGGAAGGAGCTGCCCGCCAGCCTCGGCAGGTCTCGGCCCTTGGTCCAGCGGGAGAGGGGTCCGAATGGGATCTTGCGCACGGCCCCTCCCCGGATGAAGGGGAGTTGGGCCACCAG
>JAAXIE010000277.1 GCA_012270525.1 Dehalococcoidia bacterium
TTCCTCCTCGTCGAGGCAGGCCCAGAGGCCCTCGGTGCCACACCCTGACGCGCTGCCGGACAGCGAGATGACCGGCTTGATGAGCTTGTCGGTGGTGGGGTAGAAATGGGCCCTCGCCCTGGTGTCCCAGAGGCGGAGCATAAGCTGGTCGCCATCGCTCCATGGCTGGGTGGCTGCGGACCAGGTGAGGGTTCCAGCGGAGGCGTCGACGGTGGCATCGGCGACGTCGAGGCTCAGGGAAACCGTGCCGTCCATGGCGATGAAATCGAGGATGTGGTGCTCCAGGGACGTGTAGGGGCTGAGAGTGAGGGTGATGCTGGAGTCCTGCCATTTCAGGCTGGACAGCCCCGCCGATGCGTCCCCCACCGTGAAGGCCGTGGGCTCCAACACCCCGTTGCTGGCGTCCCCGCCTTCCTTCAACGCCCCACTGGTGGCGGTTGCTCCAACTGCGGTGTCGACAGCCACCGGGTCGAAGAAGGCCTCGTGGGTAGCGAGAGCGGGCGGGGTGACGGTGACGGTCAATTCATAGTACGCCTTGTCGGTCTTATGGGCGCACGGAATGTAGAGGTATTGCTGCAGATTGCTATGAATATTGTACGTCCCACCGACTAGCGGGCGCACATTGCTCACCACCTCGTCATATCCATTAGAGGGGTCGTCGTCGTCGTCCTCCACCGCCACTTGTAGGAACCGCGCATCTGTGCCGCTCAGCCAAAAGCTATTGTACTCAGGATCGTCATCGGGGTCACGATACGACGCTGTCCCAGCCGCTGCTCCAGACGGCTGCATTCCCTCCTCCTTGGAAGGGGTCCACGGATGTCCGGCCGCTTCCCAAGAGCTTAGAATGCGCTCGTCGGCTTCCTTGCTTGATAAACACCTCTCGTACGCCTCCGGGTCCTCCGACGCTTGTATCTGTGCCTCGATGCCCGCCATCTCTTGACGCAAGCCTGTTAACGTTAGCAAGTGGTTTGACGAAGAGTCAGTCCTCGAGACGAGGTAGTCCGAGCCTGGAAAACTGAACGCCGTGGTGCCCGCCGTTTCTGATGTGCCTGAGGCTTCAGCCTCTTCCAGTGGCAACCATACGCGCCTGACGGTGGAGGCTGGCGAGTACTCCCACCAAGGGTCGTCCAACACACTCATCTGAAACTCAAATAGATCTAAGGTGCGGCCTTCTGTCCCGCCTGTTGGCGTGTAAGGACGGTACAGATCGGACGACAAGAAGAGCACTGCCTCCTGATCGTCCCAAGAGCTATTCCGTTCGGACAGTGACCACTCGGCTTCCCTGAGTGCCTCAGCCTCTACTGTCGTGTACCATGACTGTCTGATGGAGCGTACGACCACGAGTATCTGGTCTGTGCCACTTCCCTTCAGGTACTCGTGGACCTGGAACTTCAACTCCTGTGCTGGCGAGTACCTAGCGGGGTCTCCATCAAACCCCGGCCAGGTGTGGGTCGATGCCGTCACCGACAACAGTGACGCCCGCACTATGGCGTCCGAGTCCAGAATCTGGGCGCGCAGCGCGGGAGGGACTTGGAGCGCGTTGCCCCAATAGTCGCTGTTGAGTACTACGGCACCGCCGGTGGGCTCTGATTGTTCCAACCCCGCAGGCGCAGCCCCAGACCCGCAGCCCAATAGCCAGCCCACCATCAGACAAAGCATGGTGACCAGTGTCAACCGCTCCTGGTAGGGCGCAAAGCTTGGGGCCATTTCCCGCTCCCTCCTAAGGATGGGTATGCTGTACATGGGTTGCCCACACCGCGCTTTCTTGTCGCTTGGCGATAAGCAGTTAGCCTGGTTCGAGATGTTGCTCTGCAACTCGCCCTGCTTCGAACAGTTCCAGTTCAATTGTACTATCGCGGAATGCCCGCCTCCCCATCCCTCACCTTCCCCCATGACAAACCCCCATTGACCCCCATCCCCCTACCCGGTACGCTGGATTCAGGCTCAAGGCCAGCTTCACCGGTCGCCCCAGCCATTCTCCAAGGGATCGGACCCAACAATGTCGACGCTGAGTCCAACTCCAGACCCTCCCTCCTCCATCGCCAACTACTCCACCCTTCATCAGTCCCCTGGGCGGCAAAATCTTCTCCACCAACTCAAGCTGGCTAAACTCAATCGGCGGCAAGCCTGTCACGTTTCAGCTACGAAAACCCCGGAAACACCATTTTTCAGATACGACGCCTGCCGCCTCCCAGCTACGAATTTGTCTCCATTTACCCCATGCCCCTTTCCAAAATGCAACGGACCTGTCCCATACTGGCTACAAACGTCGGCGGCAATTCTGTGCCCCTTGCCTCCGCACCCATGCTTGACGAATACGGGGGCAGACCTTACCTTGAATCCCAATCTGCGCGCCCCTGAATCTGCGCGGTAAGCCGCCAAGAACTGGAGTCTCTCTGATCATGGATGTCATTTTCCTTCAGGACGTGCCCAACGTCGCCAACGCCGGTGATCGCCGCCGGGTCGCCGATGGCTACGCCCGCAACTATCTCCTCCCCAAGCAGTTGGCTGCCCTCGCCACCCCCGAGATGCTCAAGCGCACCGAACGAATCAAGGAAGCCGGGCGCGAGCGCCGTATGCGCGAGACCGGACGCCTCGAAGAGTTGGCCTCGCAACTTGAAGGCCTCGCGGTCACCGTCAATGGCCGCGTCGCCCCCACCGGTCTCTTCTACGGTGCCATCTCCCAAACCCAGATCGCCACCGCCCTCACCGAAGCCACTGGCCGCGATATCGACCGCAAGATCGTCGAAGTCCTGGAACCCATCCGCGAGCCGGGCGAGTTCGAGATCACCCTCAATCTGGGGCCCGACGTCTCCGCCAATATCTTCATCGTCGCCGAACCGGAAGAGTAGCCTCCCGTCAACTGCGCCATTCCGCCGTTGACTCTCTGGGCTGCGTCCGGCTAGTCTCACATATCCTTATGTTGAGTTGGCTGGTTGTACGCCGAGAGGCTCCTCCCCCACGACATCGAAGCCGAAGAGGCTGTCATCGGTTCCCTGCTCCTCGATGGCGAGAGCCTCTCGCGCATCGGCCACGTCCTCAAACCCGAAGACTTCTACCGCGAGCGCAACCGCTTCTGCTACGAGTCCTGCGTCGCTCTATTCCAGCGCGGCGAAGGAATCAACCAGATTACCGTCGCCCACGACCTCTCCCTCCAGGAACGTCTCGACCAGGTCGGCGGCATGGCCTACCTCAGCCACCTCGTGTCCATCGTCCCCTCCCCCGTGCACATCGAGTACTACTCCGGCATCGTTTCCCTCACCTCCACCCAACGACGCCTCATCGACGCAGCCTCCAACATCGCCGAGATCGGCTACCAGGGAGAACCCGACACCGAGGCCATCCTCATGCGCGCCGAGGAAGTCCTCTCCCGCGTCCGCGCCACCCAACCATCCCGCGACTTCGTTTCCCTCCGCCAGATCCTCGACCAGTACATGGAAGAGCGGGACGCCATCACCGGGGCCTTGGTGGCCAACGCAGCCCCCATAATGTCCGGCTTCGACGACGTCGACGAACTCCTCGGCGGCCTCCACCGTTCCGACCTCGTGATACTGGCGGCCCGTCCCAGCCTGGGCAAGAGCAGCCTCGCCCTGAACATGGCGGTCAACGCCGCCCGTAACGGCTCCGTGGTCGGCATCTTCAGCCTGGAAATGGGCCGGGAGCAACTCGCCCTCCGCATGATGTCCAGCGAAGCAGCCGTCGATGCCCACCGCCTCCGCCTGGGCCTGCTCACCGAGGCCCAGGAACAGCGTATCAACGACTGCATCGGTTCCCTCTCCGACCTGGAGATATACGTCGACGACACCCCCTTCCAGAGCATCATGGAGATGCGCAGCAAGTCCCGCCGCCTCTTCATGGAACGCGGCCTCGACCTCCTCATCGTCGACTACCTGCAACTGATTCAGGGTCGCTCCCGTGGCGAGAACCGCGTGCAGGAGATGGGCGAGATATCCCGTTCCGCCAAGGGCATGGCCCGGGACCTCAACGTCCCCGTCCTGGCCATATCCCAACTCAGCCGCGCTCCCGAGGCCCGTCAGTCCCACCGCCCCCAGCTATCGGACCTCCGCGAGAGCGGCAGCATCGAGCAGGACGCCGATGTGGTCA
>JAAXIE010000310.1 GCA_012270525.1 Dehalococcoidia bacterium
TTCCCTCTCCAAGCTGACTCACCTGTACCTCAATGGGAATGAGTTGACAGGATGCATCCCCGGCCCGTTGCGCGATACTACTAATCACGACCTTGACGAGATCGCTCTGCCGTTCTGTGACGGGTTGCTGAGCCGGCTGACCATCAGCCCGGGATCTCTGATTCCGTCGTTCGACCCTTACCACACCGACTATTCAGTCGCGGTGGGCTGGTCCAGGACCACCGTCGTCCCTGCCGATGACGACAATATCTCCATACTGATCGTTGACCAACACGGCAGCGCGATCCCGGATGCCGATGACGGATTCGAGGGACATCAGGTTGATTTCAGCGCAGGCATACCCGCTATCAACATCAGGGTCGTTTCCGAGGGAGAAGGTGCGACCCTCACCTATACAATCTCAGACTTGGGTATCCGATATGACGCCAACGAAAACCGTGTGATTGAGAGAGACGAGGTCATCTCGGCCATAATCGACTACTTTGCCGGGCGCATATCCATGGAAGAAATCTTTGCGCTCGTCGACCTCTATCTCTCCAGCTAAACCCCAGGTGTGATGATCCGCTGGCCTGACCGCATGGCAACTGTTGGGCCAGCGTGTGTTCCGGTGTGGGGGGAAGGCAGGGTGTACTACAGGGCGCGGCTGAGGGAGTAGGTGTGTTCGTCGGAGGTGATGAACTCGAGGAGAACTGCCTGGCCTTCCTGCTCGGTGATTCGGCGGGCTCTGCGGAAGGCGGGGCCGATCTCGGCCGGGTCGGTGATGCGCTCGGCGTGACCTCCCATGGCCCGCCCCAAATCGGCGTAGTCCCCGCCAAGGTCACGGGTGTTGTAGAGCTCGTGAGAGGTGCGCATGGCTCCGGTCTCGACGGCCATGGTGGAGTTGTTCAACACGACGCAGACGATGGGAATACGGCATCGGACTGCGGTTTCGAAGTCGAGTCCGGTCATGCCGAATGCGGCATCACCCATGAAGTTGACGCACATCTTCTCGGGGGCTGCCAGCTTGGCACCGATGTTCAGACCGAGACCCGTGCCCAGACCGTGGGACTTGCCCCAGCCGATGTAGGTGCGGGGGCCTCCTGCTTGGTAGAAGGGGACGATCTGGTTGCGTGGACCGCCCGAATCGTGGGTCACGATGGCGTCGTCAGGGTCGACGGTGTGCATGAACTCCCAGAACACGCGGTAGGGGTTAATGGGAGCGTCGTTGGAGGTGAGCTTGTGCGTCCACTCGCTCAACCACTGGTCCCTGCATTTGGCGACCTCGTCTGCGACCCCATTGGCAGACCGGGACTGGCCGTTGAGGCGGTCGCGGACGGCGTCGATTAGCTGGCGCAACACGAGCTTGGCATCACCCACAACGGGGTAGTCGATGTCGTAGCACTTGTTGATGTCGGTCTCGTCGTTGGTGGCGTGGACCATCACTTTGCCCGACGGGATATTGGTGCACATGCCGTGCCTGGTGAAGCTGGTGCCGATGCCGAACACGACGTCGGCATCGCGGAGAAACTGGTAAACGGGGCCGGGCATGACGCCACTGCCTGCGCCCAAGGCCAGAGGGTGCCTTTCTGGGAAGGCACTCTTACCGGCCAGGGTGGTCATCACGGGTATCTGCAACAATTCGGCAAGTTCCAGCAACTCCGGGCAGGCGTCGGCGTACATCACGCCCTGACCAGCATGAACGATGGGGCTCCTGGCTTCCAAGAGCACCTTGGCCACCTGGTCGATGTCCCGGCTGTCGGCGGAGGAGCGGGCGGTCTTGACGGGGCGGTAGCCGCCCCAAGCCGCCTCATCGACCTCGGCGGTGCCCACGTCGCCGGGAATCTCCACCATGACGGGGCCGGGGCGTCCCATCCGCACAGACGAAAAGGCGCGGCGCATGACCTCGGCGACCCGGTCGGGAGTGTTGACCTCTTCCACGCGCTTGGTGATGGAGGCGTAGCTCTCGCGGGAGTTGAAGTGGGGTTCGACACCGGCGAGGCCGTGGACGTTCCCCATGGGGAGCAGCATCATGGGCACCGAGTCGGAGTAGGCAGTGGCCACACCAGAGTAGGCGTTCTCGGCCCCGGGTCCATACTGGCAGGCGAAGACGCCGGGCTTGGCACCGTTGGTGATTCGACTGTAGCCGTCGGCAATGCCGACACCCACCCGCTCCTGACGGCACACGATAGGACGAATACCGGCGGCGGCACAGGCCTCTATCACCGGCGTGGTAGGGAAGCATGGCAGGGACTCCACCCCTTCACGTTTCAGTATCTCGGCAACGGCATCAACGGTGCGCATTATGTTTGCCTCCTCTCAGGCCTTGCTCTCAATCCCCTTGGCTTCCAGGGTTGGGAATTGGGATGTCATTTGGCGGTATTCTACCCCAGCCTTGGGGTCGCTACTACCCATGGGGTAGACACCGCGGGTGCCAGCATGATGGCTGGCTCCCCCGTTACTTGGAGCGCCAAACCTCCTTGGCCACGGCCACGGCACTCCAAGCCGCTGGGAACCCGGTGTAGATGGAGAGATGCATGAAGAGTTCCATTACCTGGGCCCTTGTGAGGCCGACCCGTTCTGCTGCTTCCACGTAGTTCCGCATCATGCGTTCGCGACCCAGCACGGTGAGGCCGGAGAGGGTGCAGATGACGCGCGATTGCATATCGAGGCCGGGCCGGGACCATATCGCGCCCCAAAGGTACTCCCGTGAGTAGCGTTCACGGGCTTGGTCGACCTCGGCCAAGGGACCGGCGGTGTCGGTGTCCGGGTCGTCGAGTATCTCCCGCCTCTTGGCCTGTCCGCGCTGAAAGAGGTGTTCCACATCCTCTTCAGGATCGTAGATGCGCTGGGGTTCGACGCTGATGCTCTGCTCCTGGAAAACGCGGGCGGCCACGCGCATGGCACCGTTGACCAGGGGAGCACCGACATAGAAGAAGAGGTGCATCAGAACTTCCACGACCTGCTCCGCGGGAATACCGACGTTGAGGGCACCCTCGATGTAGGCCTTCAACTGGGGCTCGCGGTCCAAGGCGGTGAGGGCCGAGATGGTGGCGATGCAGCGATGCTCGATGGAGAGACCGGGGCGGTCCCATACGAGGCCAAAGGCGGCCTCGCCGATGATTCTCTCCAGATCGGGAGCGAGCCAGTGATGGGGTTCGAGGGGCAACGACTTGCCATCGGGGCCGACCCGGCCCAGCCGGGCCCGGGTGCGGTGGCCTGCTTCAAAACGTTCTTCGAGGGTGGACATGAGGGCCTCCTAGCTGGGCTCAAACGAGGGCGAGTATAGCATGGTGACTTTCGATGTCATGGGGTTGGCGTTGTGCATTGGGGCGGTGAGGGGGATAATCCCGCCATCCGGTCGAGGAGGTGTTCCATGAAGGTGTCGGGCTTGGACCACATTGTGCTGCATGTACGCGATATGGCTCGCGCCAGGAAGTTCTATGTCGACCTTCTGGGCATGACCATAGAGCGGGAGAACTCGTGGCAGACCTTCATGCATTGTGGCAGGCAGGGAGTGGCCCTGTTCGAGGCGCAGGAGCCGGAGTTCCTGCCGGGTCATGACCTGAACCATCTGGCCTTGGTGGTGGACGAGGGCGACCGGGATTCGATCAAGGAGACGCTGGAGGCAGCCGGGGCGGTGGTGGAGGGCCGGGAGGGCGACCCGACCTGCCTCTACTTCGACGACCCGGACGGGCATCGCATCCAGATTCTCTACCCGGGCTTCCATGCCTTCACCAGCACGGCAGGAGAGAGGGCGGCTGTGGCGTAGGTGTACTACAGGATGAACTGACCGCATGTGGGCGCTAATTTTCAAAAGGGCCTTCTGGTACCTCGAGGGCCCTTTTGGGGGCACCTACGTCCGCCCCTTTCGCACGATTGCACGAGGCACAAGTTGCCTGGAGATTCGTTAGGCCGTTGTCACCGTTCCATTTTATGGGGATGATGTGGTCAATATGAACTTGACGAGTCAACCTAACGGGCAGCCGGGATCCACAGATGCCACATAGTCCGTTCTGACGTTTTCGCAAGTCTTGATAGTGACGCCTGGGGTATCGTGGCCGACGTTCCCGTTGCTGTTTCCAATGGTGCTTGTCACACAACCCCTTGACCTTCGCTGGCTGTTGACAATCTGGCTCTGTGCATATTTTGCCCTTATTCTGCTGCCTAGGCTGTATCGGGGTAAGCGGTTTCCCGCTACGGGATTGCTGATAATGTTGACTGCAATACCCTCGTGCCGTGTGGAGTCGCCCGCAACCTTCAAAGGAGCAAAGTTTTGCTCCTTCGTCTACGTCCAAAGGTTTGAATTGATAACCTGCCCGCTTCTCTATAGGGGCAAGAGTCCGTCCATCGTTAAGCTGTAGGCAATGTGCATGACAATAGCCCTTGGCGTGGTGGGGCCGCTCGCAACCGTCAAAGGTGCATCGTTTTCTTTCCTGTTTCTGGATCGGCGCGAGCTCATTGCCTGCTCGGTGTTGCGCGGCGTGGGCGTGGCAAAGCCCACCTGTCTCATGGGGTCTATCGCAATCGGGAAAGTTACATATCCCCCGCTTACGTCTTTCCCCAATAGGCGTGAGATCATAGCCTTGGTTGTATTGCCAATTGTGGGGGGAGCAGTAGCCGCTCTTGCTACGCCGGTTCCGGCCACAGCCCTCAAAGGCGCAAAGGCCGCGCGTTAACGGGCGAACAGGGCGAAGCTCACGCCCTTGGCGACGTTGCTGGTAGTGCGCGGCGCAATAGCCAGAGGTAGCCTGGGGGCGACCGCAATCAGGGAAGGCACAGGTGATGGGGGCTTGTGGCATTGGGTGGGTGGACGCCATAGTCATCTCCCTTAGCGTGCGCTGATGGGCACGTCCTGGAAGTGGGGGAGGAGGTGGCGGGCGGCGCGGTCCATGGATTCGATGGTATCGGCGTGGTTGAGGCCGCCGAAGTTGAAGTAGAGGATGACTTCCTGGATGCCTGCATCCTCGAGGTCTCGCAGCACGCGGAGGCAGTGTTCCGGGTCGCCGGTGATGATGCTGCGCTCGCCGAGGTCGCTGGGACTCATGGCCTTGAGCCTGGTGGTTATGTCGACGAAGTACTGGATGTGAGGGGGCGTTTTCTCGCGTTCCTGGGGCAGGGCGGGCATGATGCCGTGGAAATATTTCAGGAGACGCTCCCTGGTGCGCAGGGTCTCGACCTCGTCGTAGGTGACGTTGCAGAAGTAGGAGCACATGGCCTGACTGTCGGGGTATCCGGCGGCGGCGGCTTCTTTCTTGAACTCGGCCACTGCCTGCTGAACGCTGCCGTACATCATGGCGGCGGCGAAGGGGGCAAAGATGCAGTTGAAGCCGTTGCGGGCGGCGTACATGAGGGTGGGCTGGCTGAAGCAGGCGACGTAGGTGGGCGGGAAGGGTTGCTGGACTGGCCGGGGGGTGATGGAGATTTCGGGGACCTGGTAGTGTTTCCCGTGGTGGGAGAAGCTCTGCTGGGTCCAAGCCTTCCGGATGATGTCCATGCCCTCGAAGAAGGTCTCCTGGCTGGTGGAGAAATCGGCCCCGAAAGCGTCGTACTCGCGCTCGTCGTAACCGCGCCCGGCGGACAGGACGGCGCGGCCGTTGCTGAGGACGTCGAGGAGGGCGAACTCCTCGGCAATCTTCACGGGGTGGTTGAGGGGAAGGACGACGGTACCCGGAGCCAGCTTGACGCGCTCGGTGCGGGCTGCCACGTGGCAGAGGAAGGCGGAGGGGGAGGGGAGGACGCCGAAGAGGCTGAAGTGGTGCTCGGGGACCCATACTGAGTGGAAGCCCAACTCCTCGGCGTAGACGCACTGGTCGAGGGTGTTACGGGTCAGCTCGTTGGGGTCCTGCCGTTCGTCGCCGTAGCCCGGCGGGTTGTCGGTGAGGGTGAAATAGCCGAGCTTCATGGGTCTACCTCCTTTTGAGGGTCTGGGTGCATTGCCATGTGGAAACGAGCTTCGCCAAATTGGAAGGCCGACGGCGCGCGGGGCCGATGAGGTATGAGAGGCTGGGCCGTGGGTCCCCGCCGTCGCGGGGATGACGGGAGTAGGGCACGGGGATGACGGGGTGGGGCGAGGGGAGCACGATTAGAACTCTTCGTCGGGGCGGGCGAGGAACTGGCGGACTTGTTCCATCATTGGCTCTTTGTCGTAGATGCTGTTGAGCATGAGGGCGTTGGCGGTGGGGTCGCCGCCGAAGAAGCGCTCGTAGAGCAACTGGCGGGCACCGAAGGCGCTAAGGGCGGTATCCCAAGCGAGGTGGAAGAGTTGGGCGCGGTCCTTGGCGGAGGTAGTGTCGGTGGCGAGGTAGAGTTCGAGTTCGGGGCCGATGTCGGTGAGGAAGTCGGCTTCGGCGGGGGCAGCCATGAGGCTGCTGGAACCGAGCAACTGGATAATCTCGGACATGCGGGGATAGATGAAGCGGGAGAAGACGTTGCGGGCCACGACGAGGGGCATCATGGAAGGGCGCATGACGCCGTACTCGTCGAGGGCTGCATCGGCGATGCCGGTGCGGAGCATGGCCTTCATGACCTCGGTGTACATGATGACCTCGCCAAGGCGCTCCTGGACGTGGGGCTGCTCGCCCGAGCCCAAGGTGTCGACCATGAGGGATGTGAGGCCGAGGACGAACTCGGACTTGGTGCACTCACGGGTGACGACCTGATGCCCGGTGTGGGCAAAGGTGCCGGTCTTCATGGAGGAGGCGTTGGCGAGTTCCACGTCGCCCAGCATGAAGACCCGCTCCCAAGGGACGAGCACATCGTCGAAAAAGACGACGGCGTCTATCTCCTCGAAGCGGGAGCCGAGGGGGTGATCGAAATGGGAGCGACCGAGGTCGTAGCTCTCGCGGCAGACGAAGCGCATGCCAGGGGCGTCGCAGGGGAGGGCAAAGGCGAAGGCGAAACGCTCGGCGTTCTTGCCCTGGTGGCGGATGCGAGCGGGATAGACGGCGATCTCGTCGGCGGTGGCCCCCAGGGTAGCCAGCACGCGGGCACCACGGACGACGATACCGGCATCGGTCTCCTTGACCACGGTCAGGGCGACCTCGTCTTCGGGGTTCTCGACGATGGGGCTTTTGCGGGAGCGCTGGAGGTTGATGAGAGTGTGGGTCAGAACGAGGTCGTTTTCGCGGACGTGCTCGTAGTAGTTGAGCACGTTTTCCCTGAATTCGGGGCGGCCCTGGGCAAAGTAGTCGGCGGCTCCGGCCCAGCCAGCCATGTTGCAGTTGAGGAAGTCGGGGGCACGGCCCAACATGCCACAGCCAGCCCTGGCCCAGCGGTAGAGCATGCGGCCGCGGGCTTCGAGGTCGTCCATGGAACGGGGCACGATGAAGGAGAGGCCGACACGGTCGCCGGTGGTGGGGGAGACGTAGGTCATCTCGTCGTGGATTTCGGGGTCGTGCTGCATGTCGTACAGGCCGCCAAGGGTGAGAACGCCGTTGCTGAAGGCGGGGTGAGCGGTGACGTCCTTCACCTGCTCGCCCTGGATCCAGACATCCCGTGGACGGTCGCGGAGACCCTGGATGTACTGAGCGCCTGTACGTGCTGGCATGATCAACCCCCGGAGGTCAGGAGTGGCGGGCTCCCTGAGAGCGCAGGGGTAGAGTACCACCAGGAAGGGGGCGTCTCAACAGGGGCGTAGGCGGGGGCGGTCTCGAGGGTGGCTTGGAATGGCTTGGGGCCGTGAGTCCCCGCCTTCCGCGGGGATGACGGGGAACTAGCTAGTAGGCGCCGTGGTCGACCTGGACCATCACCCTGGCTTCGAGTCCGCGCGACTCGCCATCGGCGGTGCCATCGCCTGTGGTTCTCGCTGACTTGTTGGCGTTTACGTCAATGAGAAGGACCATTGAATCCAAGTCCGTCCCCGTCCTGGGCGATATGTCGTATGG
>JAAXIE010000094.1:0-3060 GCA_012270525.1 Dehalococcoidia bacterium
ATCCGGCTGGGCTTCGGCGTGGTGATCTTGCCTTACCATCACCCGGTACGGGTAGCGGAGAGGATCGCCATGGTGGACATACTCTCCCAAGGCCGGGTGGAGTTCGGCACTGGCCGGTCGGCACCTTACGAGCAGACGGGCTTGGGTATCGACCCCCGGAACTGACGCGACATGTGGGAGGAGTCCCTCACCATGATTCCCAAGATTTGGGAATCGGACATGTTCGAGTGGGAGGGCAAGTTCTGGAACGTGCCTTCCCGCAAGGTGCTCCCCAAGCCATACCAGAAGCCCCACCCGCCCATCTGGGTCGCTGCCCTCCAACCTGCCACCTACGCTCTGGCCGCCCAGAAAGGCATCGGCGTGATGGCCTTGGGAGTCAGCGCGCCCGCGGTTCTCGAACCCCATATCAGGGAATACAAGCAGAGCGTGCACAAGGCCGAGCCGGTCGGTGGTTTCATCAACGACCGATGGCTGAGCGGAGCGGTGGGCATCTGCGGAGAGGACGATCGCTCAGCCCGCGCGCTAGGAGAGAAATCCCTGAAGACCTTCTTTGGGCCTGACCGCCCCTACCTGCAGGACCAGGTGAATGTTTACGAGACCCTGGTGAAGGCTTGGGGTGGAGTCCCCGACCACCTGGCACAGAACTTCTCCCGCTACATCAAGGAAGAGAACGGCAACGCTCCGGACGCCGATGCCCAGCAGGAACTGGACCTGTCGGGCGGGGCCGCTTTGGCCCAGAGGGCATGGGCCGAACTCGACGCTGACACACTGTGCGAGCGTGGAGTGATCGTTGCTGGGGACCCCGACACCTGCATCAAAGCCCTCAGGCTGCACGAGGCTGCTGGCGTGGACGAGGTGCAATTCCTGATGGCAACGGAGACGGTACCTCACGAACAGGTGATGAAGTCCATAGAGTTGTTCGGCAAGTACATCATCCCAGCCTTCGAGGAGACGCCTGCTGCAGTCTGATGTTCCTGCGCAGCCGTAGCCACCGATCGGACGGGAGCCTATGGCTGTAGGGGCAGCCTTGGAAGTCCTCCCCCAGCCCCGCGCATGGCCCTATTGGGTGGCGGTGGCCATCACTGTAGCCTTCGGATTCGAGACCCTTCGGGGCCTTTTGTCGCTGCTGGTATATGTGCTGCGGGATGGTCACGGCTGGGATGCTGTGCAGGTGGGCATCCTGGCGTTGGCCATATTCGGCACTGGGTTTCTAGCGGGTCTTTTCGCGCGTGGCCTCGGGGCTACCACAGCCCTTGCCTTGTCCGCAGGCGGAGTGGGCTTGATGCGGTTCATGGCCCAGGTATGGCCCAACTACCCGCTGGTGGACCTGTGCCTGACAATCGCGGGTGCTGTCTTCTTCATCCTGTTCCTGTTCACACTGGTGGAGTTCGCCAAGGGAGAGGATGGGCCAGGCACGACAAATTCCGGGCTGGCCTTGCTGTTGGGGGTGTCCCTGGACACTCTCCTCCTAGGGACATTCGACACTTGGGAAGCATTCTGGCGTACGGGCATGGGTTCCACGTGGATGGTCACCTTCATGTTCACGACCCAGGTGTTTTGCATCGTGTTCATGTCTTCCAGCAAGCTTCCGGAAGAGAGGCCCAGTGGCCGCGATAGGACTTCCCAGCCTCGAACAGGCATCTCTTTTCCGTGGCTCGCCGTTGGTCCCGTTATATTTCTCCAGCTCCAGATATTCCAGAATCTCGCTTCATTGGCGGCCGTCACCGGGTGGACACTGCCCCAGGCCTTCCTGTGCATCGTGATTAGCAACGTGGTCGGTCTCTTGACCGCCACCTTGTTGGCTGGCAAGCCGTCCTTCGGAAGGTGGGGTCCGGCAGCGTTGCTGGGAGTCCTGCTGACGGTAGGTCTGGCCCTTGGCTTCAACTCATACCCTTGGGGCACGGCCGTGGCTCTCATCGTGGGGAATGCGTGCTTGTCGGGACTGCTGATGATTATCTTCTGTGCCTTGGAGGCTCGGGGGCGGGAGGAGGTGCCTGAGTCGGGCGGTCTGAACCGGGACCCGCAAGCCGGAGGTAGGGGCGGTAGCATGTTTCACGGAATGGGCATGGTTCTACTGATGGGGTTGCTCTTCGGATACTACGCCAGTCTGGAACTGGAGATGCCCTTCTCACGGGAGATGCTGCTGCCCGTGGCTGGGGCGATAGTGGGTCTGGCTGCCTTGGGAGCGTCGATCATCAGGCGACCCGACGCCAAGTCATGGATACCGGTGTGGGGGCCGGCAGCGTTCGCGGCCCTGTTCGCCATTGTGCCGGTGGTGATGCTGCTGACGTGGCAGGCACCCCAGCAGAAACCCGGCGACGGCTACCCCGTGCGGGTTATGACCTACAACCTGCACAACGGCTTCAACACCGATGGGAAGCTGGACTTGGCGGAGCTAGCGAGGGTTATCGAGGACGAGGCACCCGACATCGTGGCGTTGCAAGAGGTATCGCGGGGTTGGGTCATCAACGGCTCCTCTGACATGCTGCTGTGGCTTTCGCAATGCCTCGACCTGCCTTATCTGTATGGGCCTTCTGTGGGGAAGATGTGGGGGAACGCGGTCCTGTCGCGCTTCCCCGTGGCCGAGTGGGGGACGGTGGACATGCCACCGCGAGACCTGCCCCTACGCCGCCAGTTCACCTGGGTTGACTTCGACCTAGGCCAAGGGGAACAGTTAAGGGTGATCGCCACCCATTTCCACCACACGGAAGGAGACCACGAGGAGCGGTTGCTGCAGGCCGAATCGGTACTGTCTTTCTGGGACGCTCACCCGCAGACCATAGTACTGGCCGACCTCAACGCGGAACCCGACTGGCCGGAGATGCTAGGGTTCTGGAGGGCTGGTTTCTCCGACGCTTTGGAAGGCATCGACAATAGGGCTACCTTCCCCTCGTTCGAGCCTGTGGAACGCATCGACTACGTGCTGGCGTCATCCGACTTGGAATTGAGCGACCCGGTCATACTGCAGACCACTGCTTCCGATCACCTGCCGGTGGTGGCGACGGTCGATAAGGGCAGGTAACGAAGGCACCGTCCGTCGTAAGCACCAGTACCCGTTGC
>JAAXIE010000094.1:3106-4080 GCA_012270525.1 Dehalococcoidia bacterium
GGGGGCGTGGGCCAGGGGTAGGGGGCGCTATCAATTACCACGTCGACCACCTGGGGAGTTCCCGAAGCTAACGCCTTCTCCATGGCTGGGGCTACGTCTTCCGGTTTGGTCACCTGCACACCGTTCACGCCGAACCCACGGGCGATGGCCGCCACATCCAAGGGCAGGGGAAAGTCCATCCCCACGTACTCGCTGACCCGCTCGCTGTCTTCGAGCATGTCGCGCAGGTAGACGTCCATGTTCTGCTTGAGAATGCGGTAAGTGCGGTTGTTGCAGATGACGTAGGTCACGGGAATGTTGTACCGGGCTGCGGTCCAGAGGGCCTGAATGGTGTAGAGGGACGCGCCATCGCCTACCACGGCGACCACGGGCCGATCGGGGTGGGCCAGCTTGATGCCCAAGGCGCCACCCATGGCCCATCCCAAGCCACCACCCTGAATGGCGTGCATGCAGCCGGGTTCGTCGAATTCCAAGGCGCTCAGCATGGCCAAACGGGAAGTGACCGACTCGTCGGCGATTACCACGTTGGAGGGCAGGGCTTTGGCCATCTCCGACATCATGCGCTCGGCCGGCATGCGGTCGTTGTCCCAATTGGCTTGGGCGCGACGACGCAGGCTGTCGCGACCCTTCTGCTTCTCCTCGCCGATGGTGGCAGTGCGGGTCTTGGCGGCTTCCTTCTGGCTGCCGGACATCTGGGTCTCCAAGGCGTCGCACAGGTCGGCGAGTCCAGCCTTGGGGTCGGCGGTCATGCCCACGCGGGTGGGGTAGACCTTCTCGATTTCTGCGGTGGCACTGTCCAAATGAATCAGGGTTGTATTGGGGCCGAGGAAGGGGTCAGGCACGTAGAGGAAGGACTGGAACACGTTGGCTCCGACGGCCAGGACAACGTCGGCGTCGGCGAACAGTTCTTTGGTCTGGCCTCTGTTCAGATTGAGGGCTCCGAGGAACTGGGGATGGCTGGTGGGGAAGTTGAC
>JAAXIE010000163.1 GCA_012270525.1 Dehalococcoidia bacterium
GTCTCGATGCCCAACACCAGCGTGCTCACGGCACAACATCATAGGAGCGGGACCGGAGCCGGTCAACTTCGGGCCTTGGGCGCCCTTGGGAATAGTGGGCGGGAAAGGCGGCTTGACACCCCCCAAGCTGGCCCTAAAATCAAGCTGTATTCGCTCGGCCCATGTGGGCTGTCCTGTCTTCTGTTTGCGACCCCAGGCTAATGCCGTCCCGGAGGTGTGGCCCATGCCCAGAATGACCGGCAACAGGTTCATTGCCGAGATGTTGCGCGACTACGGGGTGACCCACGTCTTCCAGGTGCCCACCGCCTTCTTCGGCGTGATGCGCGAAATGGAAGACATGGATATCCGGCGCGTGGTGACCCATGGGGAGAAGGCGGCCGCCTACATGGCCGACGGGTATGCCCGCGCCTCCAAGAGGGTCGGCGTCTGCATGGCCCAGAATATCGGCACCGCCAACCTCGGTGCTGGCTTGGCCGATGCCTACATGGGGCACTCGCCGGTGATCGCCATGACCGGGGCCCTGCCGGGAGAACACCGATACCGCCATGCCTACCAGGAATACGAGCATGCCCCGTGGTACGAATCGGTCACCAAGTCCAGCGTTTTCATCGACAAGGTCAGCCGCCTGCCCGATGCCCTGCGTCAAGCCTTCCGGGACGCCACCTCCGGCGCACCGGGTCCGGTGCACCTGGACATACCAGACGAGGCCTGCACAACAGAGGCCGACCTGGACGTGATCGTGGAAGAGTTGCACACCTCCTTCCCGCCCTTCCGGCCTGAACCCGAAGGCGAGAGGGTGCGGGAAGCAGCCCGGCTCATTTCGCAGGCCCAGCGACCGGTGATCATAGCTGGCGGGGGCGTCATCGCCTCGGAAGCTTGGGGCGAGGTGCAGGAACTGGCGGAGATGCTCACCATCCCCGTGGCCACGACCCTGAACGGCAAGCTGACCCTTCCGGCCAGCCATCCCCTCAACGTGGGGGTGCCGGGACGCTACTCGGCGTGGTGCGCCAACCAGACGGTAGCTTCCGCCGACCTCGTCATCGCCATCGGGACGCGCCTGGGTGGCATGGCCACTTGGGACTGGCGCATACCTTCTCCCGACATGCCCACCATCCAGATCGGTATCGACCCCTCGGAGTTGGGGCGCAACTACCCGGCCCAGGTGGCACTGATGGGCGATGCCAAGGCCTGTGTGCGACGGCTCACAGAGGTGCTGGAACCCATCGCTCCACGGGAGGACAGGCTGTCCGAGGTGCGCGACCGGGTGGGACGCTGGCGGGAAGAATATGCCCCGATGGTGAACTCCGAAGCCTCGCCCATGCGCCCTGAACGCATCTGCCGGGAGATCGCGGAGAACCTGCCCGACGATGCCATGGTGGTGTCGGACACTGGGCATTCCGGCATCTGGTCCGGGGTCATGATGCCCTTGGAGAACCCAGGGCTGAACTACATAAGGTGCGTAGGCTCCCTGGGATGGGGGCTCTCGGCGAGCATCGGTGCCAAGGCAGCCGTCCCCCACCGGCCCGTGCTCTGCTTCACCGGAGACGGCGGCTTCTGGTACCACATCGCCGAGTTGGAAACAGCCCTGCGCCACGGCATCGCCCCGGTGGTGGTGGTCAACGACAACCGCTCCCTGAACCAGGAGAAGGGTCCCATCGAGCGGGCCTACAACGGCCAGCCCTACGGTCGCGCCTTCGATGACCTGATGATGTTCCGGGATACCGACCTCTCCAAGGTGGCCGAGGCCATAGGCTGTTACGCCGAGCGGGTGGAGCATCCTTCGGAGATCGGCCCCGCCATGGAGCGGGCCTTTGCTTCGGGCAGGATTGCCGTGCTGGACATGGTCAGCGACATCGAGGCCATGGGTCCAGTGGCCCGCATGTCCGATGTCCGCGCCACGGTCACCGGTTAGGCCTGATTCAAGAGGACAGACCGGGCGGAACGTTCCCTGTAGGTTAGGCACCGCTCGGATCTTTACCAGGACAGGAGACGGTATACAGTGCGTATCGACGTCCATACCCACCTGATATGCCTTGATTTCATCAAGCACATGGCAGGGCGCTCGAACCTGCCCAATGGCGCAGTGGATGGCGCGAATTACATTGTCCAGTGCACCAACAAGTTCGATCTGCCCGTGCTGCCCCTGTACTACACGGTGGAGGACAAGCTGCGCGACATGGACCGGATGGGTGTGGACGTCTCGCTGCTGACCCATGGCATACCCGGCCCCGAGTTCCTGCCTCCCGATGAGGCCGACGACTGGGCTTCCCGCATCAACGATTACATCGCCGGGATCGTGGAGAGCTACCCGGGCAAGTTCATCGGCTGTGGCAGCATCGGGTTCGGCGACCCGCAGCGTTCCATCGCCGAGGTGGACCGCTGTGTGAACCAGCTGGGCTTCAAGGGTTTCCAGCTCTTCTCCAACACCAACCAGAGGGTGCTGGACTCCCCGGAGTACATGCCGGTGTATCGTAGGATCGCCCAACTGGGCGTGCCCCTGAACATGCACCCCACGGCCCCGCTGAACATGGTGGGCATGGCGGGCACGCCCCTGGTGCCGGGCATGGGGTTCCTCTACGACACCAGCTTGGGGACCATGCGCCTCATCGCCAGTGGCCTCTTCGACCAGGAACCCGACCTGAACCTGATCGTGCCTCATGTGGGAGGTATCCTGCCCTACCTTCGAGGTCGGTGCGGCCGGGCGGTGGATGCTGGCGTGGCTGAGGGGCAGTACGCCCTGGAGCACTCGGCCCAGTACTACCTGGACCGGATATACGTGGATACGGTGGCCCACAGCCTGCAGGCCTTGGAGTTCTGCTACCAGCATACCAGTGCCGAGCGGATCCTCTACGGCACGGACCACCCCTTCGCCAACTTCATGGGGGTGGCCGACCTGGTTGAGCAACTGCGTTGCACGTCAGCGGAGCGGGAGATGATCTACTACGGCAACGCTGAGAGGCTGCTGAAACTGGCCTGAAACCGCCATTGGGGCACGGGTCTTGGGTGCTGGCTCTGGCGGGAATTATGGCGTCGACCGAGGAGGGAAGGAAATGGCAGAACAGGGTGGCTACATCTTCTACGCGCGCATGAGCGTCGATGCCGAGCACGAGGAGTTGTTCAACGAGGTGTACGACACCCAGCATGTACCCGAGCTTCTCAAGGTGCCGGGAGTGCGCAGCGTCACCCGCTACAAGGTGGACTCCACCATCTACACCACCAAGCTGGAAGACCAGCCTGTGTACATCGCCGCCTATGAGATCGACAGCCCCGACGTGGTGGCCAGCGACGCTTGGAACGTGGCAACGGAGATAGGTCGCTGGGCGGAGCAGGTCCGTCCCTACACCAGCAACCGGTCCCACGTCATCTACAAGAAAGTCGCCGGCCCGGAGCGGGCCTAGGGGGTCGTACGACATTGATTACACATATGTAACGAACCCTGATTGTGATGGCGTTTGTTGGATGAGAGGTTAACCGGCATACTGGAGGCAAGCAGGATGTACCGGCCCCCCGATGGACCGACTTTGGGCTTGGCGGGGTTGCCTCGAGCCATCAGGCCCAGAGAAGAGCCTAGACCTTCCCCACCACGACAACAGAATGTTGACGGTACTATTGGACCATGTGAACACTTACCACACCCCAGAATGGGAGGAGGTCGCTATGACGGACGTATTGGAGATCATGCAGCACGCCTCTCCTGAAGACGATGAGGTCATTAGGTTGCTCAAAGAAGCTGTGGCTCGGGGGATGTCTCCACAGGAGCAGCATGCACAAATGGTCTCATTCACCATGGCCATGCTCCCCGAGGGTTGCACGGTGACACGTGAAGAAGTAGAGGAGATGTTGGCCAAGAACTACTGGGTGTAGCTTGTGGATCTGTACGAAGCATGTGGAAGGGATGAAGAGCATCCCGTGTACAAGGAGATGGCGACGGCTAATGGCCGTCGCCATTACGATTTCCTGAACTCGGTGATAAGGGCTGCGTTGGCCGTGGGGGCGAAGTTAGATGCGTCCATAATCAAGGCAATCAACTACCATGCGATCGCTGCGCTTCATGCCGAAGCCGGCGAGTATACGAGCGTAGAAGTTACGGTGGGAAACTATGATCCACCGCCGCCCCACATGGTAGAGCCACTAATGGAGGAGTTCGTCCGAGACGTTGATGCATATTGGACAGGCATTACGCCTCTTTCGCTCGCCACTTGGGCCTTGTGGCGCATAAACTCGATCCATCCGTTCAGGAATGGAAACGGTCGAACGGCTCGTGCCTCGTGCTATTTCATCATTTGCGTGAAACTTGGGGGTCCGCTACCTGGCACTCCAATACTCCCTGAACTGTTGAGACGTCCAGACGCGCGATCGAGATACATTGCTGGGTTACGATCTGCCGATGCTGGCGACATCTACCCTCTGAGCAATCTTATCCAGGAACTCGCTCTGAAACAGATCGGGCGATGACGTCTTCTTGTCAAGTCGCGGTTGGGTGTTCATCTGCAAAGCACTGCCTTACAGTTCGAGCCCAAGGTCTACGCGACTACAACTCGAACGTCTTGCGGCAGACGCCGGGGGAGCCAGTGGCGTGTGCATCCTGGACGGATGCGTAGCGACCACCGGTTGGCGTCGCGGTCTTTCTCCAGTTCCGGGCTGTCGAGCCCCTAAAGCTTGGAGGGAAGTGCGAGGGGTACCCAGACCAGCGTGGCGCCCTCTGGAACATCGACCTCCTGCATGGGGCTGGGCTGCGCAAAAGTCCAGCCCCGGCTCTCCATTTCCATAACGTAGTCGTGCAGCATTTCCGTTGCATTGACCAAGGTGTCTTCCAAGGTTACTCCGACCGCGGAGATATCCAGATCGGGGAATACGGCCCCATATGCTCCTGCGTTTTCGTCCCATTCCACAAGGGCTGGGTAACTGGTCATGATGCCCCCTAACTCCACCCAGCCTTCCTGGCGATTGCACTTGCTGTGCCTTTGGGCAAGTCGCCACTATGACGGGGTAGCGGTATGATGTCTTTGCCATTGGGATGTTCGTAAATGTCGTGGCTCCCACGGCTTCGTATCAAAAGCCAGCCTTCACGTTCTAACCTGCGTCGTATTCTGTCCCTGTTGAGTTCCACGGAGCCTTTTATTCTAGCACTGGTTTCGTGCCTACCCCAACTCGAACGTCTTGCGATAGACGCCAGGGGAGCCGCTGGCGTGCTGCATCTTGGGGCGGATGCGCAGTGACCACGGGTTGGCGTCTCGGGCTTTCTCCCATTCGGGGGTCTGGGAGACTTTCTCGTGTTCGAACTCGTACATGACTCCGTAGGCCGGAGCCCCACGCACCGCCTGAAGTCGCCGTGCTTGAATGACGCCGGGCACCTCGCAGTAGTTGGGGACGTAGACTGTGCTGTACCAAGCGTTGAACTCTTCCTCGTACTGCCCCGGTATGTCCATGCGGCCGTACTGGATCACGGGGGCCATCCCGGACTGTGACATGGAGGCGGGCACCTGCTCCGGGTATATGACTTGGTAGACGTTGTGAACGTAGTTGGTGCCGATGACCCTGGGTGACATGCGCTGGGACCACGGGCCCGGGTTGGCGAGGTAGTGCTGGAAGGTATCGCTGGAATAGACGTCCGGGGACTCCAGTTCGTAGCAGGCAAAATGCTTGGGGCTGCCACTGATGGCCTCGTAGCGGGCGGCGTTGAGCACGCCGGGTAGCGACGTAAGCTCGGCGATGTGCTCCTCGTTGTACCAGCGGTTGAATTCCTCCTCCAAGTCTGCTGGCACATCGGCCATCACCACCAGTATTCCCGTGCCTTTCCTGTCGGCCATGCTGTCCTCCTGTGTTCGTATACGCTCGGTAAGTGACCGCAGTCTAGGGAGCGTCGCGTTGGGGTGTCAATGTGCGTATGTCGGGCCAGGAACGGCCGACCGAAGGGATGGCGAAATCGCAACAATGCGCTGGCTGGCTGTATACTGGATACCCGCAACGACCAGCCGGAGGCGGCTGACCCGGCAGGACTCGACCCAACAGAACCAGAGGTAGCAGAAGGAATGACCACAATCCCCGATTCGAAGCCGAACGATTCTAGGTATGACCCCATCGCCTTGGAACAGAAGTGGCAGGAGCGGTGGGAGGCCGACGGGATATATCGAGTGCCCGAGGGTGACGACAGGCCCCGCTGGTACGAGATGACCATGTACCCCTACCCATCGGGCGATCTCCACATCGGCCACTGGTATGCCATGTCGCCAGCCGACAGCCATGCCCGGTTCCGGAGGATGCAGGGCTATAACGTGCTGCATCCCATGGGTTTCGATGCCTTTGGCCTGCCTGCGGAGAACGCCGCCATCAGCCGGGGCATACACCCCTACGAATGGACGATGAGCAACATCGAGAACATGCGCCAGCAGTTGCGCAGCATGGGGGCCATTTATGACTGGAGCAAGGAGATAATCTGCGCCCTGCCCGAATACTACCGCTGGAACCAGTGGTT
>JAAXIE010000086.1 GCA_012270525.1 Dehalococcoidia bacterium
TGGAGTTGGAGTACATCGCTCTGGAGTCCGGCGACGTTGCCTTGGAGTTGGCGCATGTCCCCCTGGAGTTGGCGTACGTCGCTCTGGAGTCCGGCGACGGTACTCTGGAGTCCGCTAACGTCGTGTTGGATATGGCCAACGGTGCCCTGAAGCTCGCGTACATCGCTATGGAGTGCGCCAACCTCGGATTCGAGACGAGTGTAGGAGCCCCGCAGTTCGTCTATTGCGTGCCATATGGCTGGAATCTCGGCGAGAGCGGTCGTCTCTGATTCAGTGGTCATGGCAAAGGGGAGCGTAACACAGGGGATGGCGTCCGTCTACGAGCGGATGTCATGTCAGGGGTGAAGGAGCGGGTCGGTTACGCTGGCTTCGGCGAACCCCTTGGCCCTGAGTAGGCAACTGTCGCAACGGCCACATGGCGCGTCCCCACCTTCGTAGCAACTCCAGGTGAGGTGAAGGGGCGCGTCCAGTTCCAGTGCCCACCGGATGATGTCCCGCTTGGACATATGGATGATGGGGGTATGGACCTCCATGACCACTCCGTACTGGTTCCAGAGCTTGCTTCCTTCCAGCAGGGTACGCTGGGCCTCGGCGTAGAACTGGGGGCGGCAGTCGGGGTAACCGGAATAGTCAAGGGCATTGGGGGCGATGTAGATGTGGGCTTCCACGTCGGCTGGGTCGCGTCCGTCCATCTCGATGCACTTCAATGCCTCGCTCTCGAGGTAGGCTGCCGCGAGGGTCAGGAACAGGGTGTTTCGCAAGGGAACATAGGTGATGGGGATGGAGGCCCCCATCTCGCGGGTGGAGCGGTCCTTGGGCGTGGGGAACATCTCGGGGTTGGTGAGGGCTGAGTACCAGGCCACCTGTGACAGGAAGGAGATGTCGACCAGCACTTGACCGAGCCTCAGATTTTCGGCCACCGCGGTGGCGCACCGGGTCTCTTTGCTGTGGGTCTGGCCGTAAAGGAAGGTGAGGGCGGTGAGACGGTCGACATGCTGGCGGGCGTAGGCACTGACAGTGGTGGAGTCGAGCCCTCCCGATAACAGGGTGACGCCGTAGCTGGGCATTGCTAAGGCGTCAACTTGCAGGTGCCGAATACTCGACGCTCACAGAGGTGTGGATGCCTCCGCGGGTCTTGTAATCGAGACATACTCTTATCGAACGGGGGTGGCAGGCGTCGACGAGGTCGTTGAGCACCCTGTTGGCAGCGTGCTCCTGCACAATGCCCACATCACGATAGGACAGCAGGTAGTATTTCAGGGACTTCAGTTCGATGCAGCGGAGATACGGGGTGTAGGTGATGGTCAGTGTTCCGTAGTCGGGGAGGCCGGTCCACGGGCAGACGGCAGTAAACTCCTCGGTGTCGATGGACACCTGGACCGGCTGGTTAGGGTAGTCGTAATCGAAGGAGAGGAGGCAACTGGCATCGATCTGGGCCTCATCGCGGGTGGAGAGACGGCGGTCCAGGGACGAGTAGGCCTGTTGCAGTTCGGAGATACTGGCCATGCGTTGACGTTCCCCTAGAGGACGTCCTCGTTGCGCATCTCGGAGAGGGTGCGCTCGAGGGAATCGAGCGTGCGGTCTATCTGGTCTTCGGTGTGTACGCCGGATACGAGGAAGGCGCTGCGGCCCATTATGTCGACCCCGTTGTTCTGCAACGAACGCTTCAGGGCAGTGACGCGAGGGGCGGCGATGGCCTGCTTGATTTGCGAGTGGGGCATGGTGCAGATGGAGCGGTCGCAATCGCAATCGGCCATCACCAACTGCACGATTGACGCAATGCCGTGGGCATGACCTGCGACCTCGTTCTTCGAGAGGATGTCGTTCATGCCAGCCTTGAGACGGTCGGCCATGGCGTTGGCCTGCTGGTTTATGCTGCCTTGGGCCAACATTTCGAGGCAGGTGTAGCCAGCGGCGGCCGAGAGGGGGTTGGCGTTGAAGGTGCCGGGGTGGTAGACGCGGTTGACGCTGTCGTGGGCTGAGTCGCCGGTAAAGGCCATCATGTCGACTATCTCGGCACGGCCGGCGACGGCACCCCCGGGGAGTCCTCCGGCGGCAATCTTGGCCAGGGTGGTGATGTCGGGGCGGACATCGTGGAGGGTCTGGACTCCGCCGGGATGAATGCGGAAGCCCGTGACGACCTCGTCCATGATGAGGAGGACACCATGCCTTGAGGTGAGTTCGCGCAGGCCCAGCAGGTAGTCTGGAAGGTCGAGGGGCAACTGGCCAAAGTGGGCCCCGGTGGGTTCGAGGATAACGGCAGCGATGTCGTCGTCGGAGTCGAGGGCGCGCTGGAGGGCTCCGAGGTCGCCCGCGGGCAGAATCATCATTGAGTCCCAGGTGCTCTGGGGTATGCCTGGAGCACCGCGGTCGGAACCGGCCATGGCGTAATCGTGCCAGCCGTGGAAGTGGTCCTGGAGCTTGATGATCTTGTTCTTACCGGTAAAGGCGCGGGCTAGGCGAAAGGCCATCATCGTGGCCTCGGTGCCCGAACTATGGAAGCGGAGCTTTTCCACGTAGGGCATCAGGGCTTTGATGGCGTTGGCCCAGCGCACCTCCTGCTCGGTATTGGCTCCGAGGTGGGTGCCCTTGGCCATCTGCTCGCTGACGGCGGACACGATAGCCGGGTGGGAGTGCCCAAGGAGCAGGGCCCCGTGGCCCATGACGTAGTCGACGTACTCGTTGCCGTCCACGTCCCATTTCAGGGCTCCCTCGCCGTGGGTCACGTAGAGGGGAAAGGGAGAGGCGTAGCGGTTGTCGTGAGTGACTCCGGAGGGGAACTGTCCCAAGGCTTCCTGGTACTTCTGGGCCGAGCCCTGGTGCTTGTCCATGTACTCTTGCAGGATGGTCATGGCCCCTTCCTTTCGTGGCGAAGCGTCCCATGGGGTGCAAGCTCAGGCGAGTCGCAGGCTTGCGGGTTGTCTTTCCCGACGGGGCAATAATACGGGAACGGGGTCGCAGTAACAAGCGAGGGGCGGCCGAGAACACGCGCGCCTGCCGATAGGAGGCGCTTTAACGGGGACCGCGGGCGCAAGGTGAGGCAAGGGGGCCGGAGGGCGCATCCTGCTTTGGTATAATCGCTGGAATCTCAGCAGCCATGAGACGGGGCAGGGAGGCGTTGCATGCAGGTGATTCTCAGTTCGCCACGGGGTTTCTGTGCGGGCGTAGTGCGGGCGGTTGAAGTCGTGGAGATGTGCCTACAGAAGTTCGGCTCGCCGGTGTACGTGAAACACCAGATCGTGCACAACCCGTACGTGGTCGCCTCGCTGGAGCGCAAGGGGGCTGTCACCGTGGAGGAGGTGGACGAGATACCGGAAGGTTCGGTGGTGGTATTTTCGGCGCACGGCTCTCCTCCTGAGGACTTCCAGCAGGCGGAAGAGCGGAGCCTTACGGTGATCGACGCCACGTGCCCCCTGGTTACCCGGGTGCACAACGAGGCCGCGAAGTACGATCGGGAAGGCCGGCGCATCCTGCTGGTGGGCCATCGTGGTCACCAGGAGGTGCGGGGGACGATGGGGCAGGCCAGCATGGCATTGGTGGACAACCGGGACGAGACGGAGCTTCCCAACTGGGACCCGGATACGCCGGTTGCGGTGCTGACGCAGACCACGCTGTCGGTGGACGACACGGGCGAGGCCGTGGCCGACATCGAGCGTCGTTTCAGCAACGTGCTCATCCGGAACGACATCTGCTACGCCACCACTAACAGGCAGGTTGCGGTCAAGGCCCTAGCGGAAAAGGTAGACGTGGTGCTGGTCATCGGGGCGGAGAACAGTTCCAACTGCAACCGCCTGAGGGAGGTGGCGGCGGCCCAGGGGGTTCCCGCGTACCTCATCAATGGCCCCGACGAATTGGACCTAGAAAAGGTGCGCGAGTTTTCGAGGGTGGGAATCACTTCAGGGGCGTCCACGCCTGAGGTGCTGGTGAATGAGGTCATCGAGAAGCTGCAACCTGAGGACGTGACCAGCATTTCGGAGATCGATGAGAACGTGACTTTCGTCCTCCCGAAGGAACTCCGGTAGGGTAGACGCTGGTCTAGCGGGCGTCTTCGCCGGACAGGTACAGCGAGAGGTAGGCGGGGAGGAGGGCGAAGCCGCAAGGGTTGATGGTCGCGAGCATCCCCGCGGCCAGGGCGTAGAAGGGGATGGTGTTGGCGAGGTTGCTGGCCTCGTTGGTGGCACTGCCCAAAGAGCCTTCGACGATGTCGTTCAGCCATGCGATGTGAAGGGACTCAGGCCCCAAGCCCCCGATGCTGATCCAGTAGTAGACGATGAACAGTCCGGCAAGGGTCACCAGCAGAGGGCTGACCCGCTCCACCACGGGCATCACGGCGCGTACCTTTCGGACCACTGCTCCCTTGAACACGGCCATGGCCAGGGTGAGGACGGTTAGCACCAGGCCCATGCCCAGCGAGTAGGCCAGGAACTGGCCCAGCCCGCTGAGGTAGTTGCCGGAGGTCAGGCTTACGCCCACGGCGAGGAAGAAGATGGGGAAGGTGCAGCTCAGGGACACAAGGGCGTAGGCGATGCCAAAGAGGAAGAAGGATGCAATCCGGTTTCGGCCGGAGAGGCTGATACGGGCGGACATCCTCTGGGCCATCCCCACGTAGAGCTTGTTCCGGCCAACCAGCATCCCCAACCCCAGCAGGGCCAGCAGAACACCGATTACGAGGCCTATCCACGGGATGACCTTGTCGAGGAGTTGGGCACCAGCGGTGATGGCCAGCCCGATGGCCCCGAACAGCAGGACAAAGCCAGCGGTGACCGCAAGGGAGATAACGAGGGCGCGCAGCAGACGGGGGATGGTGTCGAGGCCGGTGGCGGTTTGGGGTTGGTGGGTCCTCATGACAGATCAATCATATCAGGCGCGGTCTGGGAGCCGTAGGTGGGTGGGGCGTGACAAAAGAGGCTTTCGTGAAATACGCGCCACGACCATAATGGCGCACCTAGAGGGTCTGAAGGGCTACTTGGTACGGTGACGCGCAATGGGGGTGGCGATATGGCTTCGGCGATCGAGTGGACGGACGAGACGTGGAACCCGGCTGAATCCGGAATCCGGCGTTCCATTTGCTTATGCGTGATAGGCGTGATAGCATCAACGAAGCCATCTTGCAGAGGGTATGATGCCTAAACGCAGCACTGTAAAGACCCCAAGACCGAGGACCAAGACTACGCCCAAACCCGCGTCAACACAGCCTGGCAAGCACTCGCTTAATCGTACCCTCTTTATTGCCGACAACCTCCCCGTCCTCCGCGGCATCGACTCCAATGCAGTTGACCTGATTGCTACCGACCCGCCCTTTAACAAGGGTGTCAAGGATTTCAAAGGACCACACGGGGGGGGGGGATGAAGTCAGCTACAAGGACGTCTGGACGTGGACAGACGACGTCCAAGGTGACTGGACCCAGCTCATAGCCGAGGATCATCCTGCCCTTCACAGCGTGATCCAAGCAGCCAATGCGGCCAACGGTGACTCCATGGGTGCCTTTCTGTGCTGGCTTGCCGTGCGAGTCTTGGAGATGCATCGAGTACTCAAGCCCACGGGTTCCATGTATCTACACATCGACCACACCGCTCACGCCTACGCCAAAGCCATGATGGACGCTATCTTCGGCTCCAAGAACTTCAGGAACGAGATTGTCTGGTCGTATGGGCAGTCAGCACGAGGAGCAAAGGCCATTGCCAGACAGTTTGCGCGGAATCATGACGCTTTGTTGTTTTACTCAAAAGGGGATTCGTATCTCTTCAACAAGGTTGACGTTATCGATAAACACCCCCTTGATAAGCTCCCCAGCCACATCATGCGTGACAAGACAGGGGCGTTCAAAACGGCCCCGCGTGGCGATTACACAGACGCAAGCATCAAACGGCTCGACGCAGAGGGGCGCATTTACCGGACAAGCAGTGGAAGAATACGAATCAAGTATCCGCTTCAAACGGAGAAAGGCTTTGTGTTAGAGCCACGAATGGCGGGAAGCTCCTGGCAGGATATCCCCGATATGATGCACTCTCCCCAAGCCGAACGGCAGGGTTATCCGAATCAGAAACCATTAGCGTTGTATCAGCGCATGATCCTGGCCAGCACTAACGAGAATGACCTTGTACTCGACCCGTTCGCGGGATGCGCAACTACGTGGGTAGCTGCCGAAATCCTCAATCGCCAATGGATAGGCATCGACTGGAATAAGGCTGCCAGGAAAGTCACCTTCGATAGGCTCGCGGCGGAGGTCCAGAAGAGTATGGCTTGGAGCGAGACTGTTACTGTAGCGACTTCTGCGCCAGCAAGGACGGATGGCGGTGAGGCCGTCGCGCCAGAGTTGCTGTTGGTCAGCTCCCCACGCAAACGCAGCAATACTCGGAGTCTACCCGTCAAGGAGATACGCGAGCAATTAGTGAGGACGGAAGGCCGACGCTGTCAGGGGTGCGGTTGGCAAGCGCCTTACATCGACTTCCTCCAAGTCGACCACAAGAAGCCTAGGTCCCTAGGAGGAACCGACGAAATGGAAAACCTCACCCTGCTTTGTGGCCCTTGCAACCGCTTAAAAGGGAACAAGATGGCACTCCGGGAATTGCAGGACGTACGGGTGGACGAAAGACGTATGAACGCCAAGTGGTGGGAGGAAGCTCGTTGGCGATGATGGCCCTGTGCATTGGGGGCGTGTGCGCACTCGGCCTAGTGGGTTACGGCTTCTACGACTTCTTTACCGATTGCTACAAATATCCTACAGCTCACGTGAACCTTTTGCAATGCGCGTTGGGGTTGCTTGTGTGGCTGGTTTTGGCGGCAATTGTTGGGGGCGTTGCCACTATCGTAGCGTACGTCTTAATGCTGTTAGCACGAGAAAAGGCAGGATCATGAATGATCCCGCTCACACATTGAGGGATGCCAAATGGGCAAACACGCATAAGCAAACGGAATCGGACACTCGGCAGCGTTGCCCAGTAGTCAGGGCCATAAGACCCCTAGAAGGTGGAGTTTTCCAGGCCAAGGGGTAACTCGTCGCTTCGCGCAGGAATGCAGTTTGTGTCGGTGAGGGAGGCGGGATATAATCCTGCCGATGACAGACGACTGGCAGCGGATGTTCCTCCGGCAGTTCTCATCCCTCGGTGAGAGGGCTTCTTGGTAGACCAGGCGTTGCCGGGGGGCAGGGTTGGGCGGCCGGTTGCTTCGGGGCCATCGCCGCACCCGGTGATGGCGGGCAGCATCATCGGCTCCCACACCATCGAGCATATCTATGCCCGTGGGTTCCTGGTGCTGCTCACGGAGATCCACGAGGTGCTGGGACTGGCCCCATTCCAGACCTTCCTTCTGGATGGGGTGCGCTCCCTGGCCGCTGGGGCTACGGCGATGTCCACGGGTCTGCTGGTGGACATGTTCCAGCACCGCATGGGGCATGTGCTGTGGATGGCGATGGCCCTCATGGGGGTGGGTTACCTGCTGGTGGGGCTGTCGGCCACCTATTATGTCATTCTCGTCTCCATTATGGTGGCTTCGGCGGGCAGCGCGCTGTGGCACCCGCCGGCAATGGCAGTGTTATCGCAGATGTATCCCTCGCGACGGGGCCTGCTGATGGCCCTGCACCGTTCCACGGGCAACGTGGGAGAGGCGATCGCCCCGATCATCGTGTGGGCCCTGCTGCTGGTGCTGAACTGGCAGGGGGTGGTGATGGCTGGAGTGCCGATGATCGCCATCATCGCGCTGCTCATCTTCGTGTTCATGCGGAACGTGGGAGGCCCTATACCGGAGCGGCACCTGCGAGCTTTCCGATACAACCTCAGGCGGAAGGGCGTCCCCCTGGCCCAAGCCCTGCGCAGCAGCGGGATGATCAGCCTGCTGACGGTCAACGCGATTCGCGGGGTGGGGGACCGGGCCCTGATACTGGGGATACCGCTGTATCTCAAGGACGAGATTGGCATGGAAACGGGCTGGATAGCGTTCCACGTGGCCCTGTTCACGGCACTGGCGATAGTAGCCGGACCGGTCATCGGAGGGGCGTCGGACCGGTTCGGGCGGAAGCCTTTGATAATTCTGGTGATGGCGGGTTCGGTATTCGCGCCGGTGTGGATGGCCATGGCTGGCGAGGGTATCGGCTTCACGGGAGCGGTAGCCCTGTTCGGAGTATTCCTGTTCTCGGTGAACTCTCTGACCCAGGCGGCAGCGTTGGATTTGGCAGCGGACCACGGGTTGGAAGGGAGTGCGGTGGGGCTGATGTGGGGACTGGGGACGTTCGTGGGCTTCGGGGCGTCGCTGGCTTCGGGTGCACTGGCGGGCTGGAGTTGGGAGGCGGTCTTCTACTTCGCGGCGGCCAGCTTCGCGGTGGGGACGGTGGTATCGCTGGTGGTGCCGCAGACGGGCTTGCGGGCGGAAGGCCCGGTTACGTCGAGCGCGGCGACCAGATAATCGACTAGATAACAGGCGCCGGAGGTCGGGGTGGGTTGGACCTCTTCTAGGCAGTGTCGCTGGGCTAGGCGTCTTCCAATGCTGACTCGTCGGCGGGCGGTAGCTGCAACTGGGCCAGCCAACGCAGAATCACCTCGCTGGTCTCTTCCAGTTTGTCGCGGTAGAAGTGGTTGGCACCCTCAATGACGTGAGCCTCGCGTTGCGGGCTGTTGGTGGCAGCTTCCACGAGAGGAGCGGCCACGTCGCGTATGTGGGCTCGACGCTCGCGACTGCCGCCAAGGGCGAGCAGGGGAACGTGCAGCCCATCGGCCAGGGCCATGATGTCGTATTTCTCCTTGGGGCCCATCTTGCCTATGTAGTTGGCGGCACTGAAGATGTGGTCGACGGGGAACTTGACGTCCATCAACGTTCCGGGCCGCCGGTCCTTCACCAGGGAATCGGCCTGTTCATAGTAGGACAGGAATTCCTCGCCCGACTCGGACTCAGCCAGGTAGGCGTAGGAGAGACGCGGGGCGGAGAGGGACACCACCGCCACGACGCGGGGGTCGGCGGCCCTGTGCTGGTAGTAGATGCCCTTGACGCCTCCGAGGCTGTGACCAACGAGGGCGACCCTGGAGTAGCCCTGCTGTTCCAGCCAGCCGATGCAGGCCTTGATGTCGGTGCGGCACCAGTCCACGTCCTCGACGGTGGCGCCATACTGGCGCACGGGGCAACTGGGTCAACCGCGCCAACAGCACATGTCGGATTCGGGGTTTCTGGCCCACAGGGCGTCGTGACCGGTGTTGTCGAAGCAGGCCACACCGTATCCGCCATGGTTCAGGTGTCGGGCCAGTTCCACCAGCATGGGTTGGTAGAAGTTTCCGCCGACACCGTGAATCAGCAGAAGGGCTTCGGCGGCGCGGGATGGATCGGGTACCGCGGGGGGCTCCAGCCATATGCCGTTCAGGCGAAAATGATCGGTTGTGGTGGTATGGACCAAGTCTACTTCCATAGATATCTCCCCGTTCCTGCGGAGGCCTGGGTCTATGCCCCCGCCGTGGGTTGCAGGTCGGGTTGGACCTGCAATTCTTCCAGCCATTGGAGTATCAGGTCGGCGGCTTCCTCGAAACGGCCGGCATGGGTATGGTCGGCTTTGTCCACTTCGGCCCAGTGGGTGGACGGGCTGTTGACTGCTGCTTGGGACACCTCGCGGGCAAAGCCAGCGAGCCTGGGATGGAGTTCCCGCTCACCGCTCAAGCAGAGCAGGGGCACGGTTATGCGATGGGCCAGCCGGGCGATGTTATACCGTTCGTCGGGACTGTACATATCGAGGTAGGTGGCGGCACTGAAGATGTTGTTTATGGGAAAGCGAACGTGGACGAGTTCGTGGGGTTTGCCCTCGTCGACCAGCTTCTGGAAGGACTCATAGGTCTGCAGAAATTCCTCGGCGAACTCGCAGGAGGCAAAGGTGGCGTGGGACAAGCGCACGGGAGAGGCAGAGATGACTGCGGTGACGCGGGGGTCGGGTTCAATGGCGGCGTAGTAGGCGGTTTTCACCGCACCGAGGCTGCGTCCCAAGAGGCCGACGCGGGGGTATCCGCGCTCTTCCAGCCAGTCGATGGCGGCGCGGATATCATGGCGGCATCGATCGATGATTTCGAAGGCGTTGCCTTGGGGGCCGGTCTCACCGACCCAGACGGAGTCGTGACCGGCGGTATTGATGGAGAGGCAGGGGTAGCCGTGTTCCTGGAGCCTCTGGGCGAAGTGGAGGAGGATTGGCTGGGCGAAACGCCCGCCGGAGCCGTGTATGAGGAGCCAGGCGTCGGCGAGACTGTTTACGGGTGCGGGAGAGGATGGATTGAAATAGGCCCCATCGAGCCGGATACCGTCACTGCTGACGGTGTGCATCAACTCCGCCTTCATCGACACCTCGGTGGAGGCCCCGCGATACCGGGGGCGTTGGGGTATTGTACGGCTGGGGCTTGAACGCTGCAACGTGCAGGGACACGGAGAGCGGGGGAACCGCCGGGCAGGTTGACTTACTTTGGAGTCGCTCTCTGTAATTCGGCTCGGCCGGTTGTCGTCAGTAATGACGGAGAGGGGAGGGAGAGGTACGAGAGATGAGGGGCTGGCAATCGGGTGCGGGACTGCGGGGCGGCTCTGGATGGAAGCGTGGGAGTGCGGGGTTGCCATAACGCTCAAGGCTTGCATGGGAATGCCTTGACACTGAAAAAACGGCTTCAATATAGTCGAAATCAATTGCAAGCTGGCTCCGAAGGCAAGAGCAGGCTTGAGAAAAAGGGGGAGGGTAGGGTGCATGGCGACACAGGATGTTGACGTTGCGATTGTTGGCGGTGGGGCGGCAGGACTGTCGGCGGGTATCTACTGCTCGCGATACGGTCTGAGAACGGTGATTATCGAGAAGCTGGCGGGCGGTGCCCAGGTGATGAACACGGAGCGTATCGAGAACTATCCGGGCCTTCCCAACGGCATTCCTGGTGCGGAGTTCGGCCCCCTGCTCCAGGAACACGCCATGAAAGCAGGGGCCACCTTCAAGATGGCGGAAGCGAGCCGGGTGGGTCTTTCGGGGGACCACCGCAGCGTGTCGACAGATGACGGGGACGTGATGGCCAAGGCGGTGATCGTCGCGGCCGGTTCCAGCCTGCGGAAGCTGGGGATACCCGGAGAGGACGCCTACACCGGCAACGGGGTGTCGCACTGCGCGACCTGTGACGGGCCTCTGTACCAGGGGACCGTGGTAGGGGTGGTAGGTGGCGGAGATACGGCCGCCGACGAGGCGATCACGCTGACCAAGTACGTCGACCGGGTGATATTGTTCCATCGCCGGGACCGTTTCAGGGCGCAACAGGTACTGCAGGACAGGGTGCGGACCAACCCGAAGATCGAGACGGTGTGGAACACGGAGGTGCGCCAGATACTGGGGACCAATACGGTCACCAGCGTGCAGGTGCGGAACGTGGTCACCCGCCTCGACAACGAGGTGGACGTGGCTGGTGTATTCGTCTGCATAGGCTTGGAGCCGAACTCTTCGCTGGTGCGGGATGTGGCGAAGGTGGACCGGGCTGGTCACATTGAAGTGGACGCCTGGATGCAGAGCTCGCGGCAGGGCATATATGCTGCGGGGGATATCCGGCAGGGGTCGGCAGGGCAGTTGATATCATCGGCGGGCGACGGAGCCACGGCGGCCATCGCCGCGCACCGGTACATCTCCGGCATGCAGTGGACTCGACGCTAGTGGAAGGCCTACTGGCAGGCTGCCGGGAGACTTCCTGATCGGGAGTCCTACGCCGGTCTAACCGGCACTACTCCAGTCGAGGGAGGCAGGAACGATGACGACCAGCCCACAGACGTTGGACCGGGTGTTCGACCTGATCATGCGCAGTCTGGTGGACACCGGAGTAGCCCTGCACTACACGGAGTTGGCCCGGGGGATAGGGTGCAGTGCCGAAGAGGGCCGAAGGCTGCTCTACGACTTGTGCGCCACGGATTTTCCGGTCTGGCTTCATCCCGATACGGACTGGATCGCTTCGTTCCCGCCCTTCTCGAACATACCGACGCCCCACAAGATCACCATCGACGGCGAGCAAAAGTGGTTCGCGCAATGAGGGTTTGAGTCGCTGGCAGTCTGCTGGCTCTTCCCTGGCAAGACCGTCCACATCGAGACTCCGTGCTTGGACTGCAACGAGATGATTGTGATCGAGCACCGGGACGGTGAGGTGCTCTCGGCAAACTTCGATACGATCGTGGGCCATACCAATACGCCGTGGGGTACGCGGCACGAACACTGGGCCCTCGCTTGAGGGCAGATGCTCCTCTTCCGGTCGGAAGAGCACGCGCGGAACTGGCCCCACTACAACCCTGAATCGGCGCAAGGCACCATGCCTCTGGCGAGCTGGGTGGAGATGTTCAGCGTGGAGAGCATGAAACACATGCTGGACGGTGATTACATCTCGCGCTGGCAGCCGCGAAGGGCTGGCGAGCGGAACGAGGTGATGGACCGGTTGGGGAACCACGGCCCCTTCTGGAGGACGAACCGTTAGCCGGAACTAGTGGTCGCGGAGCAGATCGAGCAACAGGGCCATGCGCACGAACAGGCCGTTCTCCGCTTGGCGGTAACCTGCCCACCTGGCATCGGCATTGTCAGTAATCAGGGGTTCCGTTCGCTGCATGGGGTCGAGAATCACGCAGTGGGGCTTCAGGAGGCCCATCAGTTCCCGGTCGATCCTGACCGTCACCAGATTGCGTGCCCGCAGAAGTTGCATGTGGGCAGCCGTTTCGGCCCCGTTGAGGTAGACGGCGTCGAGGGAATCGGCGAAGGGTGTGAGGGTCTGCTCCAGGCGGATGCTCATGCCGGTAGCCTGGCAGTATTCGAGCACTTCGGGATCGGGCTGACCGGTGAAGGGGCAGAGCACTACTGTCACGTCGCGGTACATGGCCAGTGCCACCAGCAGGGCGTTGACGTTGCGGTGATCGACCCGTCCCACGACAGCGATGGTCAGGCCGTCGGCACCACCCAGTTCCCTCTGGAGGGTGTACATGTCGAGCAGGGCCTGGGTGGGATGGTCGGTATCGCTGCCACCGTTGATGACAGAGAGGACTTCTGCTCCAGCTGCGGCCTGGGCGGCGTTGGGTTGGCTACTGCGCAGGACCACGCAATCAAAGTGCAGGTGGCCCAAGAACTTGATGGTGTCCTCGATGTAAGAGGTGGACTGCACTGGGAAGAACTGGGAGGCGTCCTCGGTGAACTGCACGTGGCCTCCCAGAAGGGACATGGCCCGTTCGAAGGAGGTGCGGGTGAGGAAGCTGGGTTCGTAGAAGAGGCAGTAGAGGGCGCGTCCTGCCAAGTGGGGACTGTTGTTCCGGACTTCCCTAGCGCTCTCGGTTTCCCGGAGCTTCTCGGCAAGGGGGAACAGTTTGCCTTCCATCCAGGCGCGGTCGATCTGCTTAGTATTGATGAGGTGGGCAGGCATGGAAGGTCACCAGTGGAGGAGTATAGCCGTTGCCGGATTGGGCAAACAAGACGACGGAATGGAACCGCATGCTAGAATCGCGGGGTGATTGCACGGGGTATCACAAGTTTGCACGAGGTATCGTGAAGTATGACGATGCGGATCTGCTCGTTTCTGCCCAGTGCCACTGAGATCGTGTACGGGCTGGGCTTGGAAGACTCCCTGTACGGCGTGACGTACGAGTGCGACCATCCCGCCCCGGCGCGCAAGAAGCCGGTGGTGGTGCACAGCATCTTCGAAAATGCCAGCTTCAGCAGTTCCGAGGTGGACCGGACCATCAGCGAGAGGATGTCGGAGGGCAAGGGCATCTACGACATTGACCAGGACGTGTTGGGGCAGGC
>JAAXIE010000217.1 GCA_012270525.1 Dehalococcoidia bacterium
GAAGGCGGAGCACGCCGGGTGCGCCAAAGAGTATGGCCACCAGGGCCAAAACGAACATGTTGACCATGTTCGCTCCAAAGACGTTGCCTTTGACCAGTTCGGGGGCGTCCAGCAGGGCTGCGGAGGCACCCGTCACCAGTTCGGGCAGCGACGTGGCACCGGCGAGCAGGAGGGTTCCCACCCAAAGTCGACCCCAACCGGTCTTGATGGCCAGAAGGTCGCCGTACCTGGCCAGCTTGGCCCCACAGAACACCACCACGGATGCGGTACCAAGGAAGAGGAGTATGACGAGGGCTAGCTCCACCGGAACTGTGCCCTTCCTGACAGCATGGTGCCCAAGGGCTGGAGCCCGAATGGCGGGAGGGGTGGGCCGGGAAGAACTGAGCTACGCCAAGGCATCGAGGATACTGGAGCCCATCTCTTCGGTGCCGAGGGCTGTGTCGTTCTGGGTGGCCAAATCGGCGGTGCGGTGGCCTGCCTGCAAGACCCTCTCGACCGCGGCTTCCACCATGGCTGCTTCTTCGGCCAAGCCGAGGGAGTAGCGCAGCATCAAGGCGACGCTGAGGACTGTGGCAACGGGGTTGGCGATTCCTTTACCCGCGATATCCGGGGCTGAGCCGTGAATGGGCTCGTACATGCCCATGGTAGTGGCGCCGACAACGGGCACGCCAGCCAAGCTGGCAGAGGGCAACAGACCCATTGAGGCAGAAAGGACGGCCGCTTCGTCCGTGAGGATATCGCCGAAGGTATTCTCGGCCACGATGACGTCGAAACGGGTGGGGCGTTGCACGAGTTGCATGGCGCAGGTGTCGACCAGCATGTGCTCCAGGGTTACATCGGGATATTCTGTGGCCATATCGGTGGCGAGGCGGCGCCACAATCGGGATGTTTCCAGGACGTTGGCCTTGTCAACGGAGCAGAGATGCTTGCGGCGCTCGCGAGCTGATTCGAAGCCAACACGCAGCACACGCCGGATTTCTGTTTCGGAGTAACGCATGGTATCGACCGCGCTCCAGCCATGCCTGGTCTGCTTGCGGCCGCGGGGCCGGCCATAGTAGATACCACCGGTGAGTTCGCGGACAACCAGAACGTCGACGCCTTCGAGAACGCTGGGCTTGAGTACGCTGGCATCCACCAGGGCTGGGAAGACCTTGACCGGTCGCAGATTGGCGAAGAGGCCCAAGCGCTTGCGCAAAGCCAGCAGGCCATCTTCGGGGCGGGTGGGAGCTTGGGGGTCATCCCATTTTGGGCCTCCCACCGAGCCGAAGAGGATGGCGTCGGCCGCGGCTGCCGTCTCCAGGTCCTGGTCGCGGAGGGCGGTGCCATGACGGTCGATGGCTATCCCGCCCACGTCGTGGTATGAGAGGTGGAAGGTGTGGCCCGAGGACTTCCCCACGCTCTGCAACACGGCAACACCTTGTGCGATGACCTCGGGGCCGATACCGTCGCCGGGCATCACTGCGATATTGAAATCCATCGAACGTCCCTCGTTCCAACCTTGCAGGGGCGGGCAAAGCCAAGGGGCTACCGGTCGGGGGTGCTTGGGCTGCCGGACCAAGCTACGTCTTGGGCGGCAAGCAGCCGTTGATGGGAGGTTCCCGCTGGAATGCGTCCCAAGCCAGCGCATTCCTAGTATAGTGGCACTCGCGCCTTGAATAAAGCCGAAAATGACATCCAGACGTTGAGCCGAGCTTGAAGAAGCGTTGAATGTAATCTTCGACCGTGGGATTTATCTTGCGGACCTGGACGCTTGGCTGGATGGCCGGGTGAAGCGAGCGGAAGGGTTCATATCCCATGCTCACTCGGACCATGTGGCCCGTCACTCCGCGGCTGTGCTCACACCTGCCACCCGGACCCTGTTGGGGCCTCTGTTGAAGAAGAGCGAGTGCCGGGTGCTGGAGAACCACGAGCCGCTATCGACGGCCAACTACACGATCACGCTGTATCCCGCTGGCCACTGCTTGGGCTCGGCCCAGGCCCTCATTGAGTCGCATGCCACCGGGGAGCGGGTGCTGTACACGGGGGACCTGAAGCTGCGGGCAAACGCCATGGCAGAGCCAGCGGAAATCGTACCCTGTGACACCCTGATTATCGAGTCGACCTATGGCCGGCCCGAGTACCGGTTCCCGCCGGAAAGGGAGGCGTTGGAGCAGGCTTTCTCCATTTTGCGGTCGTGGCTGGAGGCTGGCTGGACACCGGTGGTGGTGGCACACCGCACGGGGAAGGCCCAAGAGCTTCTGCACCACCTGGTGGAGGCTGGGTTTGAGGTGGCCGTAGAGGCGACGACGTGGGAGATTACGCAACGCTACCAAGAGGCTGGCATGACGATTCCTCCGGGGTACCGGATGCTGGAAAACGGGGTCAAAGATGGGGAGGTCATCCTGCGGCCACCGGGAAGGAAGAAGGCGGTGGAGGAGGAATCGGCCAGGACGCGCACGATGGCCCTCACGGGCTGGGCGGTGGACCCGTCGCTGCGCTATCGTTCGGGGGCAGCGACGGCGTTGCCTTTCAGCGACCATGCCGATTTCGACGATCTGGTCTCCTACGTGAGGGCGGTCGAAGCGAAGCGGGTCTTCACCGTACACGGCTTCCCGCACCTAGCGGCCCACCTGCGCCAACAGGGCTATGACGCCACCCACCTGGATGGGAAGCCGACCCAGGAGCAACTGAACCTGTTCTGAGAAGGCGCGGAGGTGTGAACCGGCTCCGCTATAGCGACAGACCAACATCCCCCCGTATGAGCCTGTCCCAAAAGAGATGTTGCACCAAGCGCAAGTCAGTGGGACTCTACTCCATGGATGAAACCATTGTAACCCTTACTTGCAAGGCCCAGAAGGACAGGCGCAGTAGATTGAGGCGGTGATAGATACCGGATTCAGCCGGTTCCTCACTCTGCCCGTGGCAGTGGTGTCGGAATTGGGGTTGGCGTTCACGGGGACCAACCGTGTGGTCTTTGCTGACGGAAGTGAAGTGACCTTTGGCGTCTACGGCGTCACAGTGCTCTGGTAATAGCCAGCCAAGGGATGTTGTCGCCTATGCCGCCGAAACCACTTCTCTCGTTGGCATGGCTAGTCATTCTTGATGACCATGACGTGAGTATCCTGGTTAGGGACGGCGGCCGCGTTCTGATCCAGGCCACGGAGTAGCCGAACCTCTCCTTCCCACGCTTGCTCTCCGACGCATCTCCGCCTGAGAAACCTCCGCGAAACCGTCCCAAAATCCCCCACCTAATCGGTGAATCTTCGCCTATCAGCCCCCGTGAACACCGCTCTAACGCGAGATTGGTCACGTCGATAACTGTCACCAGTTAGGTGAATTGTCACAACCCGGTAGGCAGTTTGCTACGCTGTCCGACTCAATTGGGTGGGGGGATTTGGGCCGTCCAGGACGCATTGACAAAGAGGCAGGGTTACAGATAGTGTGATGGTTGATGACTTACGGTTTCTGCGCTCCGTATACAGGGGGAGCCGGTTTCTGATGTCTTGCGCACGGGATGAACTGTACGGCGGAGCGTCCCAATAAGAGAATGGCTGTGAACGATGGACACAAGATGGCGGCGCATGACCGGAGGCCGGCCAATGCGAGGTGGGAAGAAAGTCATGGGACCCTGCCTCAGCCACACCACGTAACCGGGAGGAAATGATCCCATGAGCCTCGCCCCCGCCTTCTCAGCAGCC
>JAAXIE010000173.1 GCA_012270525.1 Dehalococcoidia bacterium
ATTAGGCTGGGCTGGAAGTGGGGAATGGGGAGATTATAAGGCGCACGGGTCGGTGGGATACGCCACCAGCCGTAGCTGAGCGGAGCGGCATCCGGGTCGTGGTTGCGTAGCTGGGTGCGGCAACCGCCATAGCTGAAAACACTGTTTTCGTATCTGGACCATGTCGCGTGAGCCGCATCCTCCTTTCTGGGCAGCTTGCCGCGCGGGGCCGCTGTTTCGCCAGCACCTCGAAGACAGGCCGGGGGCCAGGGAGAATTCGGGGACGATGCCTGGCAGGGACCGTACTTCGCGGGTTGAAGGTAGTGTGCGAGAGCAGATTCACCGAGTCCTCCGAAGAATAGTCATGGCCAAGGGGGCCGAAAAATAAAGGAAGGGACGACCCCGAAAGGGTCAGTCCCTTGCGCAAGTTCAATCCTAGAGCATAAGAACGTATGTGTCAATGCGGGAATGCGGAAGCACGGGGCGAGAGGCCTGATTCAAATTGACGGCCAAAATCGTGCGTGCTAACGTCGCCGCCAACGGTCTCAACCACCCAGCAGGGAGCAGCACCGATGAAGAATGGCAGTGAATCCAACCGGCAGCATGGGGCCAACGGACATCATCCGTCGGATGGGGGCCTTGATGTGAGGCTGAACGTGCCTGACCGGACGGAAGAGGCGATGTACGGGGTGTCGCAGATCGGGATACACGACCTGGTGCCTCCCATGGGGTACCGGGAGTACTGGTACCCAGCCATCGAGGTGCGGAAGCTGGGGCGTAAGCCAAGGCGGGTGAAGATGTTGGGGGACGAAATCGTGATGTTCCGTGGCAAGGACGGGAAAGTGGGGGCACTGCGGGACCGCTGCCCGCATCGAGGTGCGTTCCTCTCGTATGGCAGATGCGAATTCGAGGGGACTATATCCTGCCCGTACCACGGGTACACCTTCGACGAGACCGGCAAGTGCGTGGCGGCCATAACCGAAGGGCCGGACTCTCCCATGGTGGGGAAACTGAAGGCGAGGGCATATCCGACGGCGGTGCTGGGTGGGGTGGCCTATGTGTGGATGGGACAGACGGAGCCGGTCCCGTTGGAGGAAGACCTGCCCTCGGAGTTCTTCGACTCCAGGTATGCGGTGCACGTCTACAGCAAGGTGTGGCCCATGAACTGGGCGGTGTCCATCGAACAGAACGAGGACGCGCATTTCTCCTGGATACACCGCTTCCGGGTACGACGACTCTTCAACCTGGAGGCGTTCCGGCAGATACCGGCCTACTGGAGCGGGATGAGCGTGGTGGGGGAGACGGACAGCACGATGGGGATCAAGCCGACGGTGAACGCCCCCCAGCAGGCGTACTATCCTGGTTTGGGGCCTAGTTTGGGGCCAGGTTTGGGGAAGAAGTGGCCCCAGCATGTGTGGTGGCGGTTCCTCAAGTTCCCCGTTCCCGGCATCAACGTGAAGAGCTTCACCGGCAAGCCGTACCGCAGCGAGCACTACCTTCCCAGCATCACGCGGGTGGACATGGGGAACAGGCTGTTCAACCGCTGGGCTGTGCCGATGGATGAGAACCACACGATGATGTTCACCTACGGCATCCGGCACGGGCGCACTCTGTGGGACCGGATATATGCCAAGCTCTACTGGCACACCATCTGGCGCTACTGGCAGGTGAAGGGTGTGAACGAGTTGGAAGACCTGCCGGTGCAACTCTACACGCGGATGGACCCCAAGGAACCGCAGAAGCTGGGTCGGAACGACCGGGCGATCATCCACTGGCGTCGCAAGATGCCGTTGAAATCGCGGGACGCCCAGAGGGTATGGGGGCAGCAGGAGCGGGCTTTGGTGGAAGCGGACGCGCTTCGGGAGGAGCGGGAGGGGGCGGGTGTGGGTGCGGGGTGAGTGGGATATGACGATCGGTTGGGCGAAGGGGACACATGCATAAGGAGGGCTGGTTTGGAGCCTGACGGCTACTCGCTATTCACGGATTGCCACCGCCTCTACATGCAGGGCATTAGACGCGCCCTGAGGGAACGGTTGGAGTCCGCCTATGGGGAAGACTGGTTCGCGCGTGGCGTGCTGGCAGCGGTCGGAGAGGGCCAGCGCGAGGCGATTGAGAGGGATTTGGCGAATCACCCGGACCCAGACCTGATGAATCATCTCGATGCTGGACATTTCGCTCGCATCGTAAGCCGCAGTCATGCAGCAGCCTTCTCCGGTGTGTTCCCTGCGCTGGACGTGGTGCTGGGTCAATTCGACAGATTGCGCATGATACGTAACGATTGGGCTCATGTCGTACCTGAAAGCCTCTCCTTGGGAAGATCCGTATCAGCTGCGCAATTGATGAAAGATGTACTATTGAAGTTGGGTTGTGTGGAAGCAGTGGAAATAGCGGGTGTGTTGGACGAAAGAAACGCTGAGCAGGTGGAAAGCTCCATGTTAGAGGCCATATCTTTCCTCAACCACGAGGCTGATGACATCGACCGTGACGGGAGGCCGGAGGACCTTCCCGCTCGGCCGGAGATTCTATGGCAAACGCTGCAGAGCTATTTGGTCACGGAGGCCTGGGTGGACTCTCTTGAACAGAGCGAACAACGAGGTGACGGACGCCACCGTCGCGTCCGGGTCACGGTGCGAGTATCAAACATCGCACCTGCCAGCGAAGATAGACCGGAGGTGGAGTTCACTGGCGTCGCGGTGGAAGCCACAGTAAGTAGTGGGCGAGGAACGGACGCTGGACCGCGGAATCTGAGTTCCGGGGAGTCGCTGGAAAGACAGTTCGAGATATTCGCCAACGAAGTAGCGCAATTCGAGTACCGAGTCGCCGGTAGTGTAGACCGGGGGAAATACTTCCGCGTCCAGAGGAAGGGCGGTCTGCCTGCCGAGATTGTTCGACCTGTGCTCAATCAGTTCGCTGAACAGTTTGAGAGTATTGGGGTCAAGCAACCGTTCAATGAGGCGTTGGCAGCCATCGCCGACGTACAGCCAACAATGTCTCTCGTGGATGCATCCAGGGTGCGGCAAGACTTGGAACAATTGCGACAAACGATTATTGAGGAGAAGCTTGCGGCGGTCCGCCGCTTAATCGATGAATTCCATCTACAGAACTCCGGTTCGTTGGGGACGAGCTGTAATGAAATAGTCTTGTTGATGCGCGATCTTGGCCCCAAGCTGCAAGCGGTGGACGACGCGATAGGCGGGACCAACCTGGATGCAATAGAAACAGCGGTGAATGACCTGAGGCAACTTCAGTTATCAGTGCTCCAGGTTGAGGAGACCATCCTGAAAGCGCGGAACGGGTAGGGCCTATCGGGCAGCCTGGTAAGCAAGCTCAGGCGCGGATACAGAGGCCAGCCGTGCGCGAGATATCCACAGCAACGGTTATTGTGGCTGTCTTCATTGTCGCAGTTAGCGCCCTGTTCTTCGCCAGTCTACTCTCGGGCGAGGATCCAGACCTGCGATGGGCTGGCATATTGGCCGGAATTGGGGTACCGGGGCTTGCGGGGTGCGCCCTCCTGATATGGAGCGACCATCATCGGGGCCGCTGCGGCATGCTGCCGTTGGCACTGGCCATTTTGTACTTCGGATTGGCCATCATACCCTCTCTGCTGTATGGGGTTGTGGGGAACATGCTGCATGGGATACTGGCGTTGGGGCTCGCGGTACTGGCTGTGGCGAATATGGTGAAGCACCGAGTGAGGCGCGGGTAGCCAGACGTTGGGTGGGTACAACTTGACAC
>JAAXIE010000260.1 GCA_012270525.1 Dehalococcoidia bacterium
AGGCTTGTGGAGTTCGTCACCGAGTTGCCCAAGACCATCAGTGGCAAGATACGCCGCACCGAATTGCGCCAGCGAGAAGTGGACACTGCAGCAGGAGGCAGGCTGTGACGACTCCGGCACCTGATCGCGAGACAGTCGCACGGGACCAAGCCGATGCGGCCGCCGATCGCAGCAAGTGGTCAGCCAAAGCCCATATCCAGGGCCAAGCGATGAACGCTGCAATAGTGGGTGCCTGCGGGGCCGAGCCGGGAATGAGGGCACTGGACGTGGCCTGTGGCGTAGGCGAACCCACCGTGGCACTGGCCCAAGCCGTGCTGCCGGGAGGTTCTGTTGTGGCCAGCGACCTGGTCCCAGATTATCTGGAAACAGTGATGGACAGTGCCCGGATCTCGGGCTTGACCAATATTTCGGCGCAGCAGGCCGACGCCGAAGAACTGCCCTTCCCTGACTCTTCATTCGATGCCATTACCTGCCGCCTCGGCGTGATGTTCATGACCGATGCGGACAAGGCCTTAAGGGAGATGCGCCGGGTGCTTGTTCCAGGAGGTCGCGCCGCCTTCGTGGTATGGCAGGCCTTAGAGAAGAACCCGTTCCACCTATGCACCCACGGGGTCTTCAGCAAGTACCTTCCACCCCGAGCACCTGACGCTCCCAGCCCCCACCGCTACGCGGAGCCGGGATCCCTACCCGCTGCGTTGCGTCGGGCTGGATTCCGGCAAGTGGAAGAGCAGTCGCTGGAACTGCCATGGCCTTGGCCCGGTACGGTGGAGGAAGCATGGGATGCCGCGTGGCGACGCCAAGGTTCCTTCCGGAACGCCCTGCAACGCATCGACCCAGCCCTGCATCCGCAGGTCATACAGGAGGGCCACGATGCGGTCCGCCCATACTACGACGGCAGACAGGTGAACTGGGTTGCCAACATCCACTTGGTAACTGGGAGCCATTGACGGGTGCGCAAACATCGCGAACATCCACGATTGGGACTCGTTTGGCCTGAATGAGGGTGTGCTGTTAGACCCTTGCCGTGTGGCGCTGGTTGGAGGAGAAGGGTTATAGGATAGCGGACCTACCTGGCCTACCCCATGTCGATCGGCTTTCTCGCCGCCTAACTCTCGTACCCATACCTCCCCGCCTAGGCCTCCCTACTCGGGAATTCGTCCCAACATGGGAAAGATGACGTCCCTAAAGGCTTCGACCTCAGCCGCGGGCATGTCGTAGCCCCCCTGCACCGTGTGGCAGGGAAAGATAAACACCCGCTCCACTCCCGATTCTTCCGCGGCCCGTAGCAGTTGAAGCCCGCATTCCTCGGGCGTCCCGAAGAGACCCATGGCCTCGCATATGCGGGCCGCCATGTCATCCGACACCTCTTCGGGTAGGATGTCATCAGCGATGTCGATTCCCGCCTGCCTTAGCCAGTGAACATTTGCTCTGCTGGGATACGCCAACCAAGGGAGGTCGGGCCCCAGCCAGCGTTGGGGCCATCTAAGAGCCCTATGTGGGTCTTCGGCCACCGCCATGGAGGTGATGTAAGCCACGGGAAAGTCGGCGAGGTCGCGTCCAGCCCGGGCCGCTCCGCGCTCCAGCAAATCGCGGGCTGCCTTCGTGGCCTTGGGGTGCAGACCCACCATCAGCAGCACGCCGTCGGCCACCTCGCCTGCCAACTCGACCATTCGTGGTCCCGCCGCGGTCATGAAGATGGGGACAGGACTGCTTGAGAGATTGCGCATCCGGGTCCTGTTAGGCCCGAACTCCAATTCGTCCCCCCGGAGCAGCTTCCGTATGCTGAGGACCGCCTCCCGCATTCCTTCAACTGTGGCCCGGGGACGACCAATAGACCGGACCGCGAGGAAGCCGGGGCCAACGGTCAGTTTCACCCGGCCTGGCGCGATCTCCTGCAGGGTGTTGGCAAGGGCGGCCAGTACCATGGGATGGCGAGTTACAGGATTTGAGGTTACGGGATAGAGATCGAGGGTAGAGGTCCGTTGGGCCGCCAAGGCGAGGGTCACATAGACGTCGCGACCGCTGTGCTGGTGATCGTGAACACCCACGCCATCAAACCCGGCCTGCTCGCAGCCGAGGATGTATTCGGCCATCTGGGTGACGGGCAAGCCAACAGGCACCCGTATGTCAACCCTGATCTTGGGCTGCTGGCTCACGTTAGCCCGTCAGGACATCCCGCCGTGTCTAAGACCGGAGGAACTCGAGGACGGCGCTGACGAACTCCTGGGGCTTCTCCAATTCGGGAACATGCCCGCAGTTCTCAAGCACCTTGAGGGTGGAGCCAGTCAGCACCCGGTTGTACAACTCCCCACAGTTGAGGGGGATGATGGCATCCTGCCGACCCCACAAAATGAGGCTGGGGACCCGCACCTGCTGCATCAGGAAGGGCAGCCTTGGGTTGTACATGTAGGGCTTCCAAGTGTAGCGGACGGCGGTTTCGCGGTTCTGGGCAAGGATGGCCTGGACCTCCGGCGGTGGCTCCTGACCGAAGATTTGCTGGTATTCCGGGGACTGCGAGGGGTCGTGGAACAGCCTTTCCACAACCTGCTCCGGGCTGAGGAGAAAGATGTCGGTGATTTCACCTACCTCCGGTTTGATTCCCGCCGGGCCCGACAGCACCAGCTTGCTGAAGCTCCGGGAACCCATGGCCACCAGTTCGGATGCGATCCATCCACCCATGGAATGGCCTATCAGGCTTACCCCGTCCAGCCCCAAGTCCCGTAAGAACCAGGTATAGAAATGGGCCACGTCGGAGATGGTCTCCATCCAGTCGGGGCGTTCCGACCCTCCGAAACCGGGATGGGACGGGACCAGGACATCGAAATGTTCCGCCATTGCATCGTGATATTGAAGCCAGCCTGCATTACCTCCGGCCCCATGGAGCACCAGCAATGGGGCCCCCTGACCGCCACGATGGACTTCGGTACGAATCCCGGCGATATCCACAAAGTCCCGCGTCCAGTTAGCCATAGGCCCACTCTCTCTTTTACAAACTGCCTGGGTTACCCGGAGTTGCGCTATTGTGGCCCGACCACATGGCCGGGCCACCGCACTGGCTGATAGATCCGATCTGGTATGACAGCAGCCTCCCACGCCTTGCGTGGTACTCGGTCAGGCCTCTGCCATAGCGCTCCAGACGATCTAGGAGCTACATCTTGATTTCGGTTTCCCACCCCGACTGCGACATGTCCAGGACCACGCCATCGGGGCCGCTGAACTTTGTCTCAGCGTTGCTGGGCCCGGGGCCAAAGCCAAAGAGACCACCGGTTCCCGGGGTCGCGGTGCGGCTCAACCGGGTGCCTCCAGCCTTCTCCAGCCGCTCGCCAGCGGCATCGATGTCGTCCACCTGGAACCCGATATGATGGATGCCGTCGTAGTAGCCACCATTGGGGCCTGGGTCCTCGTCATTGGGGGTCTTGTAGTTGAGAAGGGCCATGTTGATGTATCCGTCGGTGAGGAACACCTGCCCGTTTTCGCTGCGGCGCACCTCGGTCATGCCAAAGACTTCCTTGTAGAAGTCGGCCAGCTTGCCGGGGTTGTCACTGGTCAACGCGATGTGCCTTATCTTCGCCATGATGCCTCCTTTTTTCTCATGGCTCCTGCCCGTGGTGGACCTGCTCTTGGTGAATATGGCAGGCTCCTAGTCGGTGCCCACCCACCCGGTCTGCGATACGTCCACGATGACGTCGAAGGGTCCCTTGTACTTTATCTCCACGTTCTGGTGACTCCCGCCCATCGTGGCTGCTGGAGCCACGCGGGTGCGGCGGTCGGCACCCACCCCGTCGAGCTTGGCGCAGGTGGCCTCAGCGTCCTCGACCTGGAACCCGAAGTGATGGAACCCGGTGAAGCTGAGACCGTCCTCACCCTTGTCTGCGGCTTCCAGGGTCTTGAAGTTGAGGATAGCCAAGTTGATGTGGCCGTCCGTCAGGTAGAAGCCGTCGGCGAGCGGCGAGTCGACAGGGCTGTACTCTTCCAACTCGAAAACTTCCTTGTAGAACTGTGCGGTCTTGGCGGGGTCGGGAGTGGCAATGGCAATATGCTTGATTCGGGCCACGTGTTCCTCCTTCAGAAATGAGCAACAAGTTGGCCCTTATAGTACGTCCGGCCTAGTGGAGTGTCAAGGAACGGCCAATGTCCGCAGATGCCAAGCCTTGAAAATAACGAGACAAAATGGCACAATTGCCCAATGCGGATAGGGGCATTCGAGATAAACGAACCCGTCCCGGAGTTGCACCAACCCCACGCCATCGCCATGGTGCGACCATGGGTTGACGTGGGCAGCGTAGGCACTCTGACACTGCGACGGTTGGAGCGCCATTTCGAGGCCGAGGAGTTAGGGAAGCTGGCAAGGCCGGGGCACTTCTTCGACTTTACGCGCTACCGGCCCACCACCCGGTTCGACGACGGCAAGCGCGTGGTCACCGTCCCCAACTCCAATATCAGCTATGCCCAACCTGAGAACGGGCCGGATTTCCTCTTCTTCCATCTGCTGGAGCCCCATGCCATGGGGGAAGACTACACCGACTCGGTGGTGGAGGTCTTCAAGTTCTTCAACGTGAGCCGGTATTGCCGCTTGGGAGCAAT
>JAAXIE010000141.1 GCA_012270525.1 Dehalococcoidia bacterium
TAGCCGGTACCCTCCCCCAATAGGGTAGAGAACAGGGCCACGACCCACGGGGTCGTGGCCCTGTTTATTCTCCACTATTGCCTCAAGGACTCTTCAGCATCCTTGACGTTATTAACGTCTGACGTTAAGATAATCATCGGTGGACCGATTTAAGAATGACGACGCCCAGCGCATCCTCGCCGGACAGACAGTCCGTTGGTTGCCCCCTGACATCCAGCGAAGGGCGCGTATGAGATTGCAGAGGGTGGTGGCGGCAACTCACTTGATGGACCTTCGGGTGCCTCCGTCCCATCGCCTTGAGGCACTAAGGGGAGACCGTCAGGGCCAGCACAGCATCCGTATCAACGATCAATGGCGGGTCTGCTTCATCTGGACAGACCAAGGCCCAATGGAGATCGAAGTTACCGACTACCACTAAGGAGAACGCGTATGACCGCGCCTGAACCAATACACCCAGGAGAGCACTTGCAGGAAATCATGGAGGAACTGGGAGTCTCCCAGTACCGCTTGGCAAAGACCATCGGAGTGCCGCCGGTCCGCATTCATGACATCGTCCACCGTCGCAGGTCCATCACTGCCGATACCGCCCTGCGACTCGGACAAGCCCTGGGTACGACTCCCGACTTCTGGTTGAACCTTCAACGGCAATACGATCTGGACGCAGCCCGGGCCAAGGCAGACCTGAGTTCCATTGAATCACTGGTCAAGGAGCCCGCGTGAACCCTTGCCTAACCGTAATGCTCCGCCAAATCCCGCGTCATCCCGGTAGAGCCTCAGCCCCACTGACAGGACCCTCACCCTCCTGGACGCCGGGCCGCCCTCCTCATTTCGAAGATAGCAGCTTCCGACGCCACCACGGCTTCCGGTAGCTTGCCTGGGTTCCCCAGAAGCGAGGACAGCACGAAGATCTGGGCCACCCGCTCCGTCAGTACCGCCGCTTCCAACGCTTCCAGGGGCGTCCCGCCCACGCCAACAGCCCCATGATTGCGGACTAGCACAGCATCCCGCTTTCCAAGGGCCTCGCACACCCGCCTCGCCATCTCCTCCGATGCTGGAGGCCCGTACTCCGACACCCTGACCTCTCCGCCCAGTGCCACCACCATCTCGTCGACGATGGACGGAATCGCCACCCCCGAAACCGCAAGGGCACTGGCGTACACCGGGTGCGTGTGCACAATGCCCCCCACGTCCGGGCGGGCCTCGTAGATAGCAACGTGCAGAAGGGACTCCGACGACGGCACCAAATCGCCTTCAACGGGGTACAGGTCGCGGTCCACGATGGCGATGTCGTCGGCCGTCATCCCCGCGCAACTCGCTCCCATCCGGGTGATGGCGAGGTGCCCTTCCGGTAGCCGCGCGCTGGCATTTCCCGCCGTCCCCGCTACCAGACCCAACCCCGCCAGCTTCCGCGCCACTTCCGCGACCTGCTCCCTGACCGCCCGCGTTGCGTCCAAATTCACAGCCGGATCTAGCCCGCCTCGCTCTCCAATACGACTAACACCGCAGGCCCCTATCCGCCCGTCGCTGCTCTGGTTTCCCAGACCCCCGGATTCACCAGGTTCAGCGGTCGCTTGCCGTCCAGGAACCGCAGGATGTCGTCGGCCATCATCCTCGAGTAACGTTCGATCGTCTCGACGGTCGCCCCGCCCACGTGGGGGGTGAGAATAACGTTGTCCAGGCCCAGCAGGGCATGGTCGGGTGCGATGGGATGACTCTCGAACACGTCGACCGCTGCCCCTGCGACCCCACCTCTTATCAGTGCCTGCACCAAGCCGTCGCCATCCACTATCCTCTCGTCGGACAGGTTCAGCAGGTAGGCCGTGGGCCTCATGAGAGCAAGACGACGACGGTCGATTAGCCCCTCCGTCTCGTTGGTCAGGGGTACGTGGATGGACACGAAGTCCGAGCCCGCCAGCACCTCGTCCAGGTCCTTCAGGGAGACTCCCGCAGGTGGCAGTCCCACAAACGGGTCGCAGGCGATGCACGTCATGCCGATGGCCTGCGCCATCTTCGCCAGCCGTCGCCCGATGGCACCCAGCCCCACTATTCCCAGGGTTCTGCCCCCAAGTTCCACGCCACGCAGTTCGATGTACGGCGCAACCGGATTGACCCACCGGCCGCCCTTCACATAGTTGTGGCTCACCGGGATGTTCCTGGCTAGGGCCAGCATCAGGCCGAGGGCATGCTCCGCGACGGCCTGAGCGTTCCGCCCAGGCGTGTTGACCACTGCCACCCCGCTTGCCGTGGCTGCCTCGATGTCGACATGGTTCGTCGCCGCCCTGCAGACACCCACGAACCGCAGGGTTGGGACAGCCTCGAATATCTCCTGGAACACGAAATCCAGCTCGATTACCAGCACCGAGGCCCCCAGCCGGTTCAGCTTCCCAGCAAACTCCTCCGGCTCATGCAGACGCCTCGACTCCATCCAGCTCTCGTACCTGATGTCGAGTCGGTCCTCCAAGCCTCGCAACTCCGCCTCTGCGAACGGTGCCAGAATCAGGCCACAAGGCCGTTCGCACCCCTCCCTCAAACGACAGTGGGAGTCACCAGTCGACATCTCCCTCCCTGGAAGACCCGGTTGTACAAGCTGTATGACGGTTGCGAAGACCCGCCATCCCGGACATCAGCCCGCCACTAACCTAACACATTCAGGTTCCCGTCGCACCGCGAGCCGACAGGCCCTGGGAAGTGCAGAGGAGAACTCCACGGTCATCCTCGCGATGGCGAGCACCATGGCCCCGACTCGCAAACGCCATCGTCCTCACCCGGACCGTCGCCTGGCCTCCGCCATCCCCCGCACATCACCCAACTATGACATCTCTCCGTTGCCCCCCGTCCGCACTCCCATTATGCTGAAAACAGGCTGGGGACAGACCCCTCGCGGGCCTCCCCAGCCCTGTCATTCTTCAAGCGGAGGGGCCTCAATTATGCCAACTCTCAACCCGTCCCGGTCTTCTGCCAGCTACGGCATGCGCTCAACCCTGCGGCAGATTCCCCATGCGACGCATCCCGGCCGGCTTTTCAGCTACGACTCAAATCTGGGTACATCCAGAAAGTGCGGCGCGCTCGGTGCTTTCAGCTACAAAAAACCAGCAGAAAATGATTTCCAGATACGACCGACGCCGCTACTCAGATATGCGCCCGCCGCTATAGGGGTCACATCCTCAGATACGAACAAGACGGCGGGAACTCTGCTCGATTCACGGCAGGTGCCGCATCCTGGCTACCAACGTGGGCCTGCTGCCAGAGCAAGTTGGCGTCCCAGGGGTTCCTAGACCCCCAGCGACCGCCTCCACGACGCTTCCAACTCGTCGTAGCTCCAGCCGTACACCTGGCGGATGGCATTCTCGGCGGTGGAGCCTTCGGAGAACACTTCCAGCAGTTCGCGCATCTTGGGCCACCCACGGGCCTCGATGAGATAGTCCACCAAGCTGTAACTCAGCGCATACGAAAGAATCGCCTCGGTGCTCGCGGCCGGAAAGCTGCTGCTCAGGCTACGCAGGCTGATCAGTTCGTCCCTCGCGATGGCCTCATCGAGTATGTATTGCCCGTATTCGGAGAGGCCCCCCTCGGCGTAGACCGCCAGACCTTCATCGAGCCATGTGGGCAGGCCCCCGAAGCAGTTGAAAGTGACCTCCTCCACCAGCAGATGGGCAAGTTCGTGGACCACCCCAGGCAGTTGCCGGTCGAATGCTTCGGGATTCACCGCTATCAGCAGTATGTTGTGGTCCACGAAGGCCAACCCTCCCGTCCATTCCTGTGCGAACAGCACGGCCCCTTGCACGTCCTCGGCCTTCTCGTACACGAACGCCTTGATGGGTGCCACGAGATCCCGGCCCAACCGCAGGCTCTCCAGACCGTCCCGGACGCCATCTGCAAGTCTCCGACCGAATCCATTGCCCCCAGCGTACCAGTAGTAGGTGACGTTGCCATCGGTATGGCTCTGCCATTGGAACCGGTCGTCGGTGAACGTCGTCTCCTCCCTCGGTGTTCGGAACTCCCGCCCCAAATCGTCCACCAGTCTCCAGCGCCACCAGATGAGGGCTCCGGGAGGCTGGGAGCCACTCCGACGCATATCCCATTCCCAACTGACAACCACCTCATCCCCAGCCTCAAAGTCGGCCGGTGCACTCCAGTCCGTCCTTGCGCTCCAGTAGGAGGTGGAAGCGCAGGAGAAGACGTGGTTGGTGCCAAACTCCACGTCGATGGTCTCGATGCGACGGGCCCCACTGCCCTCCAGGTGGAACGAGACCGAATCGGGAAGCTGCAAGATGGCCTCACTCGCCCTGACGTCGAAGTCGTCCTCCAGGGTCGAAAGGGCTGGCCCCGGGGCCAGGACCGGTCCCGGCTCCGCAGTCGGTTGAGGCGAGGAAACCAGCGGGGTCATCGCAGCAGGTGTCGATAGGGGGGCAGGCGCACCTGTCCCAGACGGTCCCGGGACAGGGGGCATGGTAGAAGTGGCCACTGGGGTTGGCGTTGGCAGGAGGGACGGAGGGGGACTGGTCGCAGCCGGTTCCGGGAAGGGGGTCACAGTGGACGTTTCTACCGGGGGTGGCCCCTGGGTTGGCTCG
>JAAXIE010000102.1 GCA_012270525.1 Dehalococcoidia bacterium
GGAGCCAGCAAGCTGGCAAGGGCCTTGGATGTGGTGGCGAAGCGGCCCCAGGTGCAGGAACGCATGACCCAGGAGTTGGCCGATGCCGTATACCGCTCTTTTCACCCCGATGGCGTGGTCGTGATGCTCGAGGCCGAGCATCTGTGCATGTCCATGCGCGGGGTACGGAAGCCCGGCACTATGGTAGTGACCGCGGCCTCCCGGGGTCCCTTCGCTCGTGGCGTTATCGACAGACGCGACTTCCTGGCCCAATTGCAGAGGAAGTGACCACAACATGACCTCGTTTCAACGGGCCTCGTCAATTGACGAAATAAAGCAGCAATGGCAGGCCTTGGTGCCTCAGGGGAGCCTCAATACCATCTTTGTCATGCCCCAGTGGCAGCAGGTATGGTGGGAAGCCTTTGGCGAGGGAGCCGAGGCCCTGTTACTGTCGTGGTCCGGTACCCAGGGCTTGGATGCCCTTGCCCCACTGATGAAACGGGATGGCAGAATAACCCTGATGGGTGACGAAGACCTCTACGATTACAACGACCTGCTCGTAACATCTGGGGCTTGGGATAGCTTCTATCCCGCACTGATGGACCATCTCCAGGAGGAGCAGTGGGACTCCGTGGAGTTCTTCCCGCTGCAGGCGACCTCTCCCACGCTGCAACGCCTCCCCGATTTGGCGACTTCGCGGGGGTTCCAGGTAGAAATACGGGAAGAGGACGTGTGCCCCGGGGTGGAACTCTCCGGTGATTGGGACGAGTTCCTCGGCAGGCTTTCCAAGAAGGACCGGCATGAGTTGCGTCGGAAGCTGAGGCGCTTGGAAGGTGCAGGCGATTATCGCTGGTATTGCTGCGAGAGCCCCGAGCAGGTGGAGCAGAACATGGACCAATTCCTGTCTTTGGTACGGCTCAGCCGGGAAGACAAGGACCGGTTCATGACCCCTGACCGGGAGTCCTTCTTTCGCGCTGTGATCGGAGCGATGGCCCGGATGGGTACGGTCAGGCTCTTCTTCATGGAGCTGGGAGGCCAGCCCGTGGCTTCGGCCCTCTGTTTCGATTATGGCGGGTCGAGAATGCTCTATAATAGCGGCTTCAATCCCGAGTACAGCTACTACAGCGTTGGGCTACTCCTGAAGGCCCTTTGCATACGGGACGCCGTGGAAGCAGGGCTGCCGTTCTTCGACTTTCTGCGGGGAGACGAACCCTATAAGTATGATCTCGGTGGCAAGGACTACCTGTTGTACCGGATGGTGGTGAAGAGAAGTTGAGCGTCCAGAGAGTGGCAATAGTCTGCTTCCACACATGCCCCAATACCCTCATTGGCAAGGGCAAGGCTGGGGGCATGAACGTCTACGTGCGCCAGCTGGCCCATCACTTGGGGTCCATGGGCATCAAGGTCGATGTCTTCACCAGGTGTCATCCAGGGCAGGAAGCCGATACCGTGGAGGCGGACGACAACGTTCGCATCGTCCACCTGTACGGCGGCCCGGAAAATGCTTCCATGGATGATCTGGTCTCCTACGTACCCCAGTTCGCCGATGCCATGCTGGCCTACAGGGAGTCCGAGGGCATCGATTACCAGGTGGTCCATTCCCACTACTGGCTTTCGGGGTGGTCAGGGCGCAAGGTGGCCAGCCACTGGGGAGTGCCCCATGCAGTGACCTTCCACACCCTCGCGGAGATAAAAAAGCAGGCCCGCTCCGGCGAGCGGGAGCCGCGCCTGAGGGCCAAGGTGGAAGGCGACCTCATGGCCTCGGCACAGTTGGTGATGGCCCTCAGCGATCAGGAGAAACAGTCGATGGTCCGGCTTTACCACGCCCCGGAGGAGCGCATCAGTGTAGTCCCTTGTGGCGTCGACCTGTCTCTCTTCCGGCCCTTGGACATGGGCGAATCGAGGCAGAAGCTGGGACTGAATGGGGAGAGGCTGATCCTGTACGTCGGCAGAATCGAGCCCCTGAAGGGGCTGGACCTGCTGTGTCGCGCCGCAGCCATGCTGGAGCGTGACGAGCCCTTCAAGGTGCTAATCGTTGGTGGCGACCCCGACTCGGAGGAAGAGATAAGCGAGGTGCGCAATTTGGGACAGGGTCTGGGAATCGCCGACTCGTTGCAGTTCATGGGGCGGATCGACCAGGATACCCTTCCCTTCTACTACAACGCCGCCGATGTTTGCGTGGTGCCTTCCTACTATGAAAGCTTCAGCTTGGTGGCCCTCGAGGCGATGGCCTGCGGGACTCCCGTTGTCGGGTTTCGCGTGGGGGGCCTGCCCACGGTGGTGCACCACGGTCAGACCGGCTACCTGCATGCTTGGCGGTGTCCCGAGCCCTTTGCCGACAGTTTGGAGGTGTTGCTCGCTAGCACCGGCCTCAAGAAGAGCATGGGCGATGCTGGCAGAAAGCGGGCCGAAAGCATGGGCTGGGACCGGGTGGCTGGAGACGTGCTTGCGTTGTACGAGGCCACAACCTCGGCTTGTGGCGTCCCCTAGAGGCTGCCTCTCATGAGAACCATCGGCAGGACCCTCGGCGCGATAGGGGCCCACATTCGGCGTACCATCTCCGCGGGCCTGATCGTCACCATACCCTTGGCCATCACCGCGGTCATCATCAACCTCGTGGTGGACTGGTTCGACCCCCTGCTCAAGCCCGCTTTCGACTACTTCCTCGGACCCGACCACTACCGCGAAGGCATGGGCATAGGGGCCTTGGTGCTGCTCATCTACCTCGCAGGTCTGTTGACAACCCATGTGTTGGGCCGCCGTTTCATCGACTACGGCCATCGCATTGTTGGAGCAGTGCCCGTGGTGCGAAGCATCTACAACACCCTGCGCCAGGCCACCGAGGTCCTCTCCATCGATAAGTCCACCGAGAAATACAGTGGCGTGGTGCTGGTCGACTTTCCCCGTGCCGGCAGCAAGGCCATAGGCTTGGTCACATCGAGGGTCACGGACATAGAGGGTCAACCCTCATTGGCGGTCTTCGTTCCCACGACACCCGTACCAACCTCCGGGTTCCTGCTCATCATGCCCGAAGCCAGCGCGATTCCCGTGGACGTGACCGTCGACGAGGCAATGAAGCTCATCGTCTCCGGCGGTATCCTGACCCCGGAAGCGGTCCTGCATCCGCGGCCTGAGAATGGGCTGCCCGACAGTCCGATGCCCGATGCCCCATTGCCCAACGGCTCGGCGCCTGAGAACCCCACGGCCGGCAACCCTGCACAGAGGACAGTCTCGAACCAGTGAACCAAATCCCGTTGCTCAAGGCTCCGCGGCTGGTGTAATTCCCGTGGGATCCTCCGTGTCGACAGGGCCAGCTTCAGTTCCAAATATTGGTATTTCGCGCAACTCAACATCATCATGCCAGGAACATGTGCGGTACTCCCAATATAGTCTATCGTCCACTGTTCTTCCTAACATTAGTCCCTGTACGGTGTTCTCGTAATTGCAGAGTTCACGGTCGGTGCTGTGCCTGGGGTCATATTTCGCACAGACAAGGTAGGTGTTATACAACGTAACGTCTAGTTGAAACGGGAATGGCTTGCCATCCGGCCCCTTTTCGAGTTTGGAGTCCACACAACGGTCGTAACTCTGTTCGTAGATCGTTCGCTCGCCGTCCAAATAGAAGATGGCGATCGCACACACCGTTACAACGAGTATGAATCCTATAGGGATCCAGATCAGGCACCCACACCTGAACAGCCTGTTAAACGTGGTCGGATATCTCATCAAGTCCCATGGTTT
>JAAXIE010000196.1 GCA_012270525.1 Dehalococcoidia bacterium
GGCGAGTCACTGTAGCCCGGAGGCTCCGCGATCAGGAGCGGTCCGACCCATCTCCAGAAAAGGAGTGACACCCCATGTACGACCTGATACTGAGGGGCGGCACCGTTGTCGACCCCTCGACGCAGCGCAATGGTGTGATGGACATCGCCATCCAGGACGGCGCGTTCGCCAGCATAGGGGCGGACATCGCTGGCGAAGCCACCAAGGTCATTGACGTCAAGGGCAGGATCGTGACGGCGGGCATCATCGACGTGCACGTCCACGTCTTGGAAGGGGTCAACGCCACCGGCGTGAACCCCGATGTGGGCGGCGTGTATGCTGGCGTGACGACTCTGGTGGACGCAGGCAGTGCGGGATGCGCCAACATCGGGGCGTTTCCAACCCTCATCATGCCCCACTGCCACACCGAAATCATCCCCCTGATGCATATCTGCCAGACGGGCCTCACCACCATGCCCGACATCATCGCCGAGGAGAGCATCAACCTCGACAACACGCTACGGGCCTTGGAGCAGTACCGCGACATGGTGCCGGGCATCAAGGCCCGTATGGTGTCGCCCGCCCTGGAGGTCTTCGGCATGGAGATGCCCCGGCTTGCCAAGCGGGCGGCCAAGGAGGGCGGTGTCAGGCTGATGGTGCATATCGGAGATACCGAGAAGCGCTATCCCGCAGAGGTGATAAGGGAGCTACTGCCCATCATGGAGGAGGGCGATATCGTCACCCACCTGTTCACCGCCAACCCCGGCGGGGTGCTGGACGTCAACGGGCATCTCGTCCCTGAAGCCAAGGAAGCCCGGGACCGGGGCGTCTGGCTGGACACGGCGCATGGCAGGATGAACTTCAGCTTCGATGTGGGCCAGAGGGTTATCGATCAGGACCTGGTACCCCACTGCATCAGCACCGACCTCACCGTGCCTGGCCGGGTCAACACGGTGCACAGCATGGTGGAGATGATGACCCGTTTCCTCGCCCTCGGCTTCACCCTGGAGCAGGTGGTCACCATGTGTACGTCGAACCCTGCCAAGGCCATCGGCCAGGAGCACCGGCTCGGCAGTTTGATCGAGGGCCGCCAAGCCGACGTGTCGGTGCTGGATCTTCGGGACGGCGACTGGGTAGTGAGGGACGTGGTGGGTGGCAGCCTTCCAGCCGACAAGGCCTTTGTGCCGGTGCTAGCCGTGAAGCGGGGCGAGGTCTTCACGCCGGAGTGGGGTCCGCGCCCGTGGGGCTGGGAACCGGATGCGATTCTGCCCTCGACAGACACCGCCAGATCTTCCTCTTAGCGGACCGGTATGGCGGGGATGCCCCGTGCCTCTGCATGACGAACCCAGCGCGCAGCTAGTGGGCCACTGTGCTGTGACTTCTTGCGCTGCTGGATGCCACCTATCCGACAGTCTAGCTGTATCCGGTGAGTTTGATGGGGTAGTCCACCTCGAGGATCACGGCGCCCCTTGGCACATTCAGATGGTCAATCACCCCCCAAGCATCGTCAACCAGACTCTGCTCCCTCACCGCTATCATGAAGGCGTTCTTGGCTGGCCTCATGCCTCCCATGCTGGACACAATGCCCACGTCGCCCAAGCCACGGTCCACGGAATAGAACCAATCAACTAGCTGGTCGAGGGTGTAACTCCCTTGTACCGGAACAATTTGGCTCACGGTGCGGTCACCATTATAGGAGGCCCTAAAGGCTGCTTCGGCTGCCTCAATGTTGGTAACGTCCGTCATGTAGACATATGCCGTGTTGCCATCTAAGTAGAACCCTCCGTATCCTCCACCATTGGACTTGGATACGGACTGCAATTCGCGATCCGGGTTAACGATCTTCCCGGAACTGTCGTACAGATCTCTTACAACCTGTTCTTGGACATCACTTAGACCGATCTGACTGATGTCCACGGGCTTGCCCTCGAGCGGAGTAGACGCTGTGCCCATGAACACGACGGCTAGCAGTAGGGGCACCAGCCCGATAGGGATCGCTTTTGGGAATCGTCGGAGCGATAACACTGCCCGGTCTCCTTAACGCTTTGCATTAGGGGTGCGAACAAGGCCAGCACCTCCTCCCCTTGTGGCGATGTATGGGCTAGTACATGATGAGGTCGGCGGAGACGAGCCGCTGCTGGACCGGGTCTGGAGCCAAGGACAACCCCTCCAGGGTATAAGCCCCTAAGAGGGCTGGCGCGTTTTCGTCGCCGAAGACCACCAGGGTGACCTCGCTCTCGCCGTCGACGGTGACCCATGCCCGCCCGATATCCATCTCGATGCGGCGCCCGTCTGCAACCAGGAACCTGCTCCTGCGGGTTGGAGTCACTCCGAGTTGGCGTAGCAGGCTGGCAGGGACAGTCGTAAAGGCAGCCCCAGTGTCCACCGTAGCCTCGACCTCCAGGGTTTGCCCCCTGTCCATGCTGCTAATCTGTATCGGCCAGTTGAGCACTCCCATGGTGCCCCTACACCCCCAGGAACCCTCGCGTCACCTCGATGAACTGCTGTGGTTTGTCGACGGTGACCACGTGACCCGCACCCGCCACGTCCACCGAGGTGAAGTTCTGGCCGACGGCAATCATCCGTTGGACTGTCTCGTCGGAGACGAGGATGCTTTCGGCCCCTCGCACCTCCAGTATCGGGCAGGTGATGGTCTCGATCGCCTTCCAGTAGCTTTCCTGCAGATCGCGGCTGGTGAGGTCGGTCAGCGTGATGTTGAACAGGCATGCGTCGGCTTTCCACGTCCAACGACCGTCGTCCTTCTGGCGCATCTTGTCGATGGCGTCCTGGCGTGTCCGCTCCTCGGTGGCCCATGGGTTGGTCTGGAGCATCCAAGCCACGGCGTCGTCAAGACTGGAGAACTCCATGGGCGTGGGAAGCCGGTTCGCCCGCTCCGCGACGGACCTTTGACTGGGTTCCGGCGCAATGTCGACGATGATGATGCGTTCCACCCGGTCCTGGTGGTCGGGGGTGTAGAGCAGCGAGTGCCAGCCTCCCATGGAGAGGCCAGCCAGCACGAAACGCTGCAGGCCCAGTTCGTCGACGAAGGCGGCCACGTCTTCCACGAACCGGTCCCGAGCGTAGCCAGTGTCGGCCCACTGGCTCTCACCATGTCCCCGCTGGTCCAATGCGAGCACGTGATAATGGGGCGACATGGCTTGCGCAAACTCGTCCCAGATATGGGCTTGGCCAGTGTGCCCGTGCAGGCAGACCATGGGCATATTGCCCTCAGTGCCCCAGTCCAGATAACGCAATCGCAGGTTGTTGACGGTCACGAACTTCTCTTGCGCGGTCACGGTTGCCATGCATTAGCCTCCTTCTTGACCTTCCCCCTCAGGAAGGAACTGGGTCAACCCTCACACTCTAAGTTCTGCAGCTGGGCTGAACATCAACTGGAACAGATTGGTTCCTGCTGAGGAAAGGGATTTCATTCTCTCATACGCGAGCGGATGTTGGGAGTCAAGGTGACACCTGGTGTCTATGGGCAGGCGTCCACAGCCCCGCC
>JAAXIE010000346.1:0-4195 GCA_012270525.1 Dehalococcoidia bacterium
CTGGTGCGGGGCCGGGACTACGTGATTCCCGACGACATACAGGAGTTGGCAGAAGAGGTCATCGCTCACCGCATCATCGTCTCGGTACAAGCCCGCATACGTGGGGTGGACGGCAGGGGCATAGTCACTGAGGTCTTGGGGAACGTCCCGGTGCCCGGAGTACGCTCCCGTCCTGCCGGCCCCCGCTCCTCCTCCTGAGCCGTGTCGCCTATGGGCAACCAACGCCCTCGCATCAGGGGATCCTCATCATGACTAGGCCCATGCCCGGCATCCTGGCCGCCATCGGGCTCGTCATCGCCATTTTCCTCGGATGGGGCAGCGGATTTGCCATCTACTGGCGCCTTGCCTACGTGCTCCTGTTGGCCGTCGCCGCGGGAATGGCTTGGGCCTGGCTCAACCTGTGGGGCCTGGAAGTTTCACTGGACCGCCGCGCAACGCGGGGACAGGTCGGCGTGCCCTTGGAAGGGCGCATGCGCATACGCAACCGCACTCGGCTGCCCCGTCCATGGCTGGAGGTCGAGGAGTTGACCGACCTTCCCGATCCCCACGCCGGACGGGTGGTGAACCTCTCTTCGCGGGACACCCGTGCCTGGAGACACACGGTCGAGTGCAACCGTCGTGGCGTATTCACGCTGGGTCCCGTCCGCGTCACGAGTGGGGACCCTTTCGGGCTTTTCCGGGCAAGGCGCGATTTCCTGGGTCAACAGCGGATCGTGGTGTATCCCCGGGCCGAACCCCTGCCCAATCTCAACCTTCCCTATGCCGGCCTCCCCGGCGACGGCCGGCGCAGCGAACGTAGCCAGCACACGACCACGCAAGCCGCCTCTATCCGCCCCTATGTGCAGGGCGACGGCGTGAACCGGGTGCACTGGCCTTCCACCGCCCGTATCGGCAACCTGATGGTCAAGGAATTTGACCAAGGCATCTCGGCCAGCGTCTGGTTGCTGTTGGACATGCACCAGCGGGCCCAAGCCGGCGAGGGGTACGAGAACACGGAAGAACTCACGGTTTCCATCGCCGCCTCGGTGGCCACCCAACTCCTCCGCGTCGGGGTTCCTGTGGGCATGGCAGCCTACGGCGACCATTCCTACCTCCTGCGCCCCGATCACAGTGCCGGACAAGGCGAGAGGCTGCTGGAGTTGCTGGCACTGGTCCGGGCCCAGGGAACGATGCCCGTGGGTCAAGCGATTCTCAACGTGGAGTCCTCCCTGACCCGCCTGGACACCCTTGTGATCATCACTCCCAATGCCTCCGCGGGCTGGGTCTCTTCCGTTGAAGCGGTACGGGAAAGGGGCACCCGAATGGTTACCATCATGATCGACCCGACGGACTTCGGCGGGCCGGGCGACCCTGCACCCGTAGCAGACCAGCTTTTCGCCCACGACGTACCCACCTACATGGTCAAGCGAGGCCAGAGCCTGGCCCAAGCCCTCACCTCTCCCCTGAACGCCCGGCGCTTCGACATACCAGTCCGTGTCGACCTCGAGGTGCAGGTGTGAGCGAACAGGCCATCCCGCAACAGGCTCCAGCCATGCAGCCGTTGCTGCGATGGTCCCTGGCCCTCGCCCTGTGGTTGCGACCCCGAGAGGGCTATCTCGCCGTGCTGCTCCTCATCGCCCACCTGCTGGTGGTGGTCTGGAACGTCGAGAGGACGGAATGGGTTCAGACACCCAATATGGCCGTCACCCTGGTTCTGGCAGTGATGGCAGGCATGGTACTGAGCAGGCTGCGAGTCCATGCGTTGCTTCTACTGCCCTTGGGACTCGCCCTCGGTTTCGGGCTCATCGTGTGGCAACTGGTTGCATACCAGCCCACCCACTCCGACGTTGCCACCGTGGGGGAGCTGTTCGACCGGCTTGGAAGCTGGTTCGAGGCGGCGCGGGAGGAGTCCATCAGCATCGACTCCATCCCCTTCGCCTCAGTGTTGATGGCGGCCACCTGGTGTATCGGGTTCCTCTCGGCATGGTCCCTGTTCCGGCACCACAGATATTCCGGGGTCGTCATCCTCGGTGGCGTGGCCATGGCACTGAACCTGACCAACATCGAGGAAGCACCCATCGCCGACTGGATGCTGTACGTCTTCACCGCCATCATGCTGCTGGTGCGGGTCCACACCGTGCACCGGCAGCACGATTGGGAGAGACGAGGCCTGCAGTACGACCGTGGAGTCACCTGGTTCAGCCTTTCCGATGGCTTGTGGTTCGCCGTGGCCATACTCGCCTTGGCCTTGGTGTTTCCCTACAACCAGGGCTTCCGGCCCCTGAACCCTGTCTACAAGTGGTTCAGCTCGCCCACCGGAGGCCTGAGCGAAGACTTCAACCGGCTCTTTGCCGGGCTGCCTGGCAAGAAGCCTCGCCCATACCGCGACTTCAGCCATGTCCTGCCCCTGCGGGGAACCATCAAGAACACCGCCAACCCCGTGCTCAAGGTGGTATCACCCTACCCCTTGTACCTGAAGGTGCGCAGCTATACCACCTACACGTCCAAGGGCTGGACCATGGGCGATACCCTGCTGCAATACCCAGGATGGAAGCCCGAGGTCAGGGCCGAGCCTGTCGAGTACGAGGACCGGTTACCCGTGGAGCAGCGCGTAACCGCAGTCTTTCGGAACAAGAACATATTCACCGGCGGACAGGTTATGGCTGCCCCGCGTGCCACCTATTTCGAGACCTACGAGTCCCCGTCCTACGTCCTCGACATCCGTGAGACGGGCTGGCGAGACCTGCTGCCCCCTGGCTCCGAGCGTGTCGCCGACACGGTGTACCTGGCGTCGACCCAACTCGGACGGGGCAACGCCGAGGCTTTTCTCGAACAGCGACTTCCCGAAGGGTGGAACATCGATTCCGTGGAGCGCCCTGCTGGCTCCCCTGAGGTATTCACTCTTCGCATAGCCGTTCCCGACCCCCCCGAAGTGCTGTACCTGCACCCGGGAGACGATAACCTCGAACCAGGGGAGACCTACGCCACCACCACGTCAGTCTCCTTTGCAACAGGGGACGAACTGCGCGAGGCTGGCGAGGAGTACCCCGTCTGGGTCACCGCACGCTACCTGCAACTGCCGGAGAGCCTGCCACCAAGGGTCCGCGAACTGGCCCACGACCTCACGGCCCCTTGGGATGCACCCTATGACAAGGCCAAAGCCATCGAGAGGCATCTCAAGACCTTCGAGTACACCCGGGAAATTGACGCCCCGCCCTTCGACGCCGACAGTGTGGACCATTTCCTGTTCGAGACACAGCAGGGATACAGCGAGTATTTCGGCTCTGCGATGACCGTGCTTCTGCGGGCGGCGGGCATCCCTGCCCGCCTGGCCACGGGTTATAACTACGGGCAGGAAACCCAGCAGGAAGGAACCTACGTCATACAGGACGACGACAGCCATGCTTGGACTGAGGCCTTCTTCCCGGACTACGGTTGGATCACTTTCGAGCCAACCCCAGGGCAGTTGAAAGCCGAATTCGCATTGCCCGAAGAGTTGGGTGGCATAGGTCCCTTCCCCGAGCTTCCCCCCGATGTCTTCGATGATTTCCTCGAAGAAGACCTGTTGCTGGAAGGCGGTTTCGGGGTGGGCGGTCCCCTCCTCCCCGACGAGGAATCAACGCAGTATTACTGGCTGCTGTACCTGCTCATCATCCCGGTAGCACTGTGGGTGCTGTGGCAAATCGCGTGGTACCGGTTCATGAGGCCCTCCGTAGACCCCAGGGTGGCCTTCCGTCGACTGACCCAGTTGGCACAACTCGGAGGACTGCCCCCAGCCTTGGGTCAGACCCCCTTCCAGTACCGCGACCAGCTTCAGTACGCCTTCCCCAACAAGGCCTCCCACATCGATGTTCTGGTGGGTTCCTACGTGCGCACCCTCTACGGGCGCAAGGAATTGACCGATGCCCAGAAGGGTGCCTTGGCCACGGCATGGGTCCAACTGCGAGGGCAACTGCTTCTCCGCGTCTTCCGGAGGAGCTAACCCCACCGGAGGGCATTCATGGCAGAACTGAGATACAACGTCTTCGCCACCGCCATGGGCTGGGTGGCCATCCTCGTATCCCCAGCAGGACTGCGGGCCGTCACCCTGCAAGCGTCGCCCCAGGAGGCCCTGGAGATGCTGGGGCCGGAAGGAAGGCGCGCCACCCACGACCCCACGGGACTGCTCGATCAATGCTGGGCCATCCAGCGCTATTTCGAGGGCGACCCAGCAGCC
>JAAXIE010000346.1:4322-11351 GCA_012270525.1 Dehalococcoidia bacterium
CGCAGCATACCGCCGGGAGAGACCCGCACCTACAGTTGGATCGCGCAGGAAGCCGGGCGACCCCGCGCCTTCCGCGCCGCCGGCCAAGCCATGGCCCGCAACCGCCTGGCCCTCGTAATCCCCTGCCACCGCGTCATCGGCAGCCATGGAGGACTCCACGGCTACGGGATGGGAGGCCTCGAAGTCAAGGCCAAGCTCCTAAACATGGAGCGCGAGTTTACAGAAGTGCAGTCGCAAACTGGCGGTGCCACCGCTTGAAACCAATGGGTCATTCTTGCTCCTGCTCTGAAAGGACAGCTATCAGTTCGGCCAGGTGCTTGGATGCATTCCGAAGTTCTACAGCAACAAGATAGGGATAACCGGGGTCACCCTCTCGCCGAGTGTCAAAGTAGGCAGTCAGGTCCGCCTCTCTGCAGGGGCAGCCGTCACTCGTGGCGCGGGGCCGAGGCCGCAATCACAGGAGCCAAGTGCTTCGATGCGTTCCGAAGAGAGACGGCCACAAGGTTCAGGTCGTCCGGATCATCATCTGCACACCAGTAAGCAGCCAGATCGTGGTTCTCTTCAACCAGGGTAGCAGCACGCTTGCCTTGGCCAATGAGAAGGGCATCAGTGTCGGCGGAATAGCCCTCATTCGCCCCCAAGGGCATGAGGTCGCTGACGAACATTATCTCTAGCGCGACGGGCTTGTAGCCGCCGCCAAAGGGGAGGACTACGGCAGTCCAATAGTGGCCTTCAACATCGCAACTGCCCTCGCCTCTCTCGGATGTGGCTATCAGCACGATGTCGTCTTCCTGGCTGTATCTTGTTTGCATGCTCATCTTCGTTCCTCAAAACTTCCGTCTTTACAACGCCTGTCAAAGTATCGGCGTCCGTGTCTCTGCCAGTCCCTCGTCGCCTTGTCGTCGAGATAAGCGTTCACGATTGTGGCGTCATCCAGAGAGACGACCACCTTCATCTAGCGGTCCTTCCTGTTGTGCCGCGGACGAGGCCGCAATCGCCGGAGCAAGGTGCTTTGAGGCTTGCCTTAGGGATATCGCCACGACGTCCCATGCACGCTCGTCGTCGATCCATTGGCGGTAACTTACGAAGTCACCATTGGTGATTACGCGATAGCTCGCCTCGGGCTTGATACCCAATGTCAGCGTATCGGTATCGACGTCATAACCGCGTTCGGGGGTTAGAGGCAGAAAACGGCTTACGTCGTGGATATCAACCCTGGTAATGTTCTCACTTCCTTCTCCATCAGTTACGAACATGACCCAAAAGTCGTCCCATAGCGAACCGCCTCCCCCGCCCTTGGGCGATGCTATCAGTGTCAGCACGTCCTCGTCCGGGTAATGACTAACTTGCATTTCTTACCTCCAAGTCGCGACATCGGCTGTGGAACCACGGCTGCCCCTCTTGGCCCAGTCGCCGGACTGCGCCTTCATCGAAGGTGGCCGTTATGATCTCCTTGTCGTCTAGTGAAACTGGGATCCGCAGCATGGCCTTCCGCCCAGGCGCAAAACCTCAATAGATGATTGCCTCGCGGTTGCTTCTCGTATCTTTGCAGACACCGCGGACAACCCAATTCTCCAGCACATGCTGGATGCGGTTAGCGGTTACACCCTCATGCACCTGTTCTCGGGCGTGTTTGGTTAGCCAACGAGTCACCCCGCCCGCAGTGATCGTTTCCGGCAGCCGCTTTGAGGCCGCCGACCCACAGCTTGGGCAACTGCTCCGCTGGCTGGGCGTCTGCTTGCGCCGACAATTTCCGCCGCATCGATGACCCATATTCCTCCTCCGCTTCCCTTCGTTGAATGAGACCTCGCGCCGGTCCGTGGATGGACCGAACAGCGGTAGGCCTATTCAATCTGTTGAGGGAAACGGAGGAGGCCCCAAGAGGTAGGGAGAAGAGCCGTTTTTCGCCGTGGTCCTTTGACCAGGTCCTTGCTGTCGGCACTTGGAACAGCACCCGGAAAGCGGCTGTATAGGAGTCGAGCAAGCCGGTAGCCCAATCCGGCGAGGCTTTGGAGATGCCATATCGTGACCGCCCTGAAGGCGGAGACTCGACTTACCAGGAGGGAATAGCCAACGCAATACAGAGCCACCACGGCCGCCAGCAGGCTGGTGGACTCCAGCACATTCTCGCCGGACACAAGAAGGAACTCCTCCACCGCTACGCCGGGGTCGAGCCCCACGGCTGAATGTCCGGCCGCCAGACTCACCACGACGACCATCACGCTCAGGGGCAGCAAAGCAAACGCGGATGCTACCTCCCAAGGGGAGATGAATGCTGGTGCCGCAGATACCCAAGCATGCCTTCATGATAAGCCCAGCCCAATGGCACAGGCAATTCCACCAACGTGGCAATACTTCGGCAGAATGCCGCGCCTACAGCAGGCAGTCACGGAGGAATGCACCGCCATGACTGAACGACTCGAGGCCAAGACCAGACTGCTACAAGCGGTTCGTAAGCTCGAACACAGCCCAGGCAACAGCGGGTTCAAGCTGCGGCGTGTCGGTCGTCCCGCTCATGAGCGTGACTGCACGAATGAGGACGGCCGCGTTTATCGCCAGTATCGGGATTATCGAAAGCGCCGTCAGGTTGTCCCTGCTCACGTAGCCGAACAGCAGACCAAAGGCGAAGCTGATGACTGCCGTCACAAAAACGTGCAGGTAGTCGTTTTGAAGCGCCTCGGGAGGAGGCGTCCCGGGTTCGACCATCAGGAACGAGAACCACATCAGAGCCCATATGCACGTTCCCAACGCCAATGCAAGGAATGTCCGTGATCCGCGAGAAACTACGCCTTCTCGTACGAACGTCGGGCTGAAGAACATGCCCGCTGTCGCCAGGATAATCAGGCCAACCACCACGTAAATGAGCCACGCATCCATCGTCGTCTCCTGGAACGGTTTTCGAGTCTCGGGGATGTCTTCGGGTTGCAAGCAAGCCCGAAACGAGCGCACGGAGACAACGACGCAAATTGCTTGGCAGGAAGGGAGTCACAGTAGTCGCCGCTGCTCCGGCGGGCGTTGGAGCGGCTCCGGGGCCTTCTGTCCGCTACCGGGTCAAGGGGTCCGGAGCCTCGGCTGGCCTATTCGACCTGGTGGGAGACACCGGCGACCCAGCCCACCGACAGGTGGTTGGTGAAACGTGGGCAGGGCGTGATGAGCAGGTTGCTGGTTTCTGCGCCTGATGCAGGGAACGGGAACTGGCGCCTTGGCGATGCTGCCAGCCGCAGCCCCCATGACAACAGACTTCGCGCTACGGAGCGCCCAAACAGCCACAGGCCTGCGGTCTTGCTGGCTAGGAGCAAATAGCCGGCACAATAGAACGTCCACACCCCCACGAGGAGGCCGATGAACGGCAGGGCGTTGGCACTGAAATCAAGAAGGAAGTGGCGTGCTACCCCGGAAAAGTCGGCCCCTACCGACAGATAGCCAACCGCCAGGAGCAGCGCAGTCGCGCCGACCACCAGCAGGAAGGGCGAGGCGAGGGCCCACGCCAGCTCCAGGGGGTGCATCAATATATCTCTGCGCATTCGCATCGAAGTCGCGCGAGCGTACTACAGATGCCTCAGGCCCGCAACTACCGCCAGCATTCCGGGGCATTCAGCCCGCACCTGGCACCCAGATTGCGCATTGCGCCCCCATATGCGACATGCTATAATCCCCGCCGTAGAAGAAAGAGAAGGTCCAGCACAGGAATGATTAGCGAGGCCCGCAAGTCCGAACTCATCGCAGAGTTTCGTACCCATCCAACGGACACAGGGTCTGCCGAGGTGCAGGTGGCCATCCTCACCGAGAGGATCAAGGAAATCACCAGCCACCTGCGCACCCACCGCAAAGATGTCCGCGGTCGACTCGGCCTACTCAAGCTGGTGGGACAGCGCCGACGGCTGCTGAACTACCTTACCCGTGAAGACGTAGCGAGATACCGCTCCCTCATTGGCCGGCTGGGCTTGCGCCGATAGCCCCGATAACCTTCGGGGCTATCTTGCTTCTAGGCGCTCGATACTTTTAGAGAGGTCGCAAACCAGCCATGCCCCACACTGCCCAACGCCAGATTGGCTCCAATACCCTGTCCATTGAGACCGGTCGGTTCGCCTTCCAAGCCGATAGCGCTGTCACCGTCAAGTATGGCGATTCCCTCGTCCTGGCCACAGCCTGCTCCGCCCCCCTCACCCGGGACATCGACTTCCTCCCCTTCACCGTGGACTACGAGGAGCGCCTGTACGCCATCGGCCGCATACCCGGTAGCTTCTTCCGCCGCGAGGGACGTCCCGGCCAGGATGGCATCCTCACCGGACGCCTGACCGACCGCCCCCTGCGCCCCCTGCTCCCCAAGAGTTTGAAGAAGGAGATACAGATCGTCGTCACCGCCCTCTCCGTGGACCAGGAGAACCCCCCCGATGTTCTCGCCATCGTGGGAGGCTCCGCCGTTCTTGCCCTCTCCGGCATACCCTTCGACGGGCCGGTCGGCGCCACCCGCGTGAGTTACGTCAACGGCGAGTACATCCTCAACCCCACCTACGCCCAGATGGACGGCAGCACCCTGAGCGTCGTGGTCGCCGGTACTCGCGACGGTGTGATGATGGTGGAGGCAGGGGCTGATGAGGCCCCGGAAGAGGTGGTGCTGGAAGCCATGCGCCGTGCCCAGGAAGCCAACGCCATCGTCATCGACATGATCGAGGAACTGGCATCCACCGTAGGCGCCCCCAAGCAGCCATATCCAGAACCGGCCTCCCACAACGGACTGGAAGCCGAGGTGCACCGGGTACTCAACGGTCGTTTGACCCAGCTTCTCGACTCCTCCGCCGACAAGACCGAGCGTGAAGAGTCCTTAGCCTCCCTGGAACACGAGGTCGTTGACGCCCTGACCCATGACGATAATGGAAACGAGGTCGCCGCCACCTTCCAGGGTGTGCTGAAGGAAGCAGTGCGCGCACGCATCCTCCAGCAGGGCAAACGCCCCGACGGGCGCGGCCTCGCCGACATCCGTCCCATCAGCACCGAGGTTGGAGTCCTCAGCCGCACCCATGGCACCGGGCTCTTCACCCGCGGACTCACTCAGGTGCTCAGCATCGCCACCCTTGCCTCCCCATCCATGGAACAGACCCTGGATACCCTGAGCCCCGACGACACCAAGCGGTTCATGCACCACTACAACTTCCCCGGCTACTCCACCGGTGAGGTGAAACGTATCGGCTCGCCGGGCCGCCGTGAAATCGGTCACGGGGCCCTCGCCGAAAGGGCCATCGAGCCGATGATTCCGTCCCTGGACGAATTCCCCTATGCCATACGGCTGGTGTCCGAGGTTCTCAGTTCCAACGGCAGCACATCCATGGCCAGCGTGTGCGGTAGCACCCTCGCCCTGATGGATGCCGGCGTGCCCATCAGGAGACCAGTGGCTGGCGTGGCCATGGGGCTCATCAGCGGCGAGAATGGCCAGTTCTCGGTCCTGACCGACATCGAAGGCTTTGAAGACGCCCTGGGCGACATGGACTTCAAGGTCGCCGGTACCAGCGAGGGCATCAACGCCCTGCAGATGGACATCAAGATCAAGGGCATCACCCATGAGGTGTTGACCCAAGCCCTTGCACAAGCGCGGGATGCCCGTCTCTTCATCCTCGGCAAGATAGCCGAAGCAATCACCGAGCCACGTCCCCAGCTCAGCGCCTATGCCCCAAAGATGGTCCGCACCACCATACCAATCGACAAAATCGGAGCCCTCATCGGTCCCGGCGGGCGCAACATCCGTTCCATCCAGGAAGAGACCGGAGCATCCATCGATGTGGACGACAAGGGCTCGGTCACCATCGGCAGTAGCGACCAAGCGAAGATTGACGCCGCCCGGGCCCGTATCGATGGCCTGACCCGCGAACTGGCAGTTGGCGACATCTTCACCGGCAAGGTCACCCGTGTGACCAGCCTTGGCGCATTTGTCGAGCTTCTTCCCGGCAAGGACGGCCTCCTGCGTTCAAGCGAGGCCGGAAGTGACTTGGAGGAAGAGCTGACCGTGGGACAGGAACTCACAGTCATGGTGCTAGAGATCGACTCTATGGGAAGGGTCAACCTGTCCCGTCGCGCCCTCTTCGAAGGTGCGGAAGGGCCCGACGGGAGGCCACCCCGCGCCAGCGGACCGCACCCGAACCAGCGTCCTCCGGGTCAGAGACCCCCGTTCCCGCGACCAGGCCCCGGCGCACCCAGGTCCAACGGAGGAAACCGGCCACCCCGGCCCGGAAACCGGCCCTCCGGCCCTCCCCGGTTCTCAAGGTAGCCGATGCTGGCCGTGCCATGCCCCACCCTGCTGCAGGCCTGAGGTGACCCAGTGTCGACTATTGATGTACTGGTGCACGGCGCCACGGGCAAGATGGGGCGGGAAGTGCTGGCGGCCATCGCCCGGGAATCCGACGTGCGCACTGTGGCGGGGGTCTGCCGCCAAGATCGTGGCGAGACTGTGCACCTGCCCGACGGCTCCGCCACCATCCCCCTCTTCACTTCCCTTGCTGATGCCTTGGAGGCCACCCATCCCCACGTCTTGGCCGACTTCACCAACGCCACCGCCGCCCTGCCAGCGGCCCTGGCAGCCGCCCGCCAAGGCATCCCCTCGGTCATAGGCAGCAGTGGACTTGTCGAGGTGGACTTCGACCAGTTGCGGGCCGCCGCAGGCGAGCACTCGGTCGGCATTTTCGTCGTGCCCAACTTCGCCATCGGCGCGGTGGTCATGATGCAGCTCGCGAAGAAGGCCGCTCCCTACTTCCAGTACGTGGACATCGTTGAGATGCACCACGAGGCCAAGATCGACAGCCCTTCCGGGACCGCCTTGGCCTTGGCCCGGAGTCTGGCCCAAGAGAATGAGTTTTCGCGCAACCACAGCGAGAAGGAGCCACTGGAAGGGACTCGCGGTGGCGAGGTCGATGGTGTCGGCGTCCACAGCATCCGCATGGCAGGGCGCAGTGCCCACCATGAAGTGGTCTTCGGCACCACGGGCCAGACCTTCTCCTTGCGCCACGACACCCTGGGCCGCGACTGCTATATGCCCGG